>CAZYAC010000030.1:0-22928 GCA_964645475.1 uncultured Saprospiraceae bacterium
ATTTATATTCGCCAAACCAAAATGAACAAAAATGCTCATCGTATTCAAAAATTAGTGAAAGAAGTCAACAGTTCAAAAATACTGATATTTGAAAAGTCGACAGAAATGTTGAATGATGCTAGAAAGAAAGGATTGATTCTTTGATCTTGCTTATAATCTGGGTAGCCGAAATTCGACCTGAAGATTTTTCATGTTAAATTAAAACCTTATTTTTACTATTGTAATGTTAGGAGTAAAGCTATTTAAGACTGTTAACAAATATCCACTTAGCCACCACTTTTGTGCTTCAGTGTTAATAATAAAACTTAAAAGTGTTTTTTGAATGAAAGGAAGAATGTATTTGGTGATCCTTATCTTTTGTATTAACATTGGATTACATGGTCAATACCCAGCAGAGTTAATCGAGTATCAAACAGAAATTTCTCTTAAAAAAAATAAATTAAAGACGAAGGTTTCTAAACTTTTACAGATCAATCATTCAGATGCGGATGATTATACAAATACAGGTTTATATTTTTCCAAAGGGGATGATATAAAAGTTCATACCGTAAGAATTGAGGATACAAAAGGAAAAGTGTTAAGGGTGTTGAAAAAGAAAGAAATTCAGACACGAAGTAGTGTTATGCGTGGAGCACTATATTCAGATGATTTTATGAAAGTTTTTAAACCTAAGTGGCATCAATATCCTTATCGAATCTATTATGAATATACCCATACGGTAGATGATTTTTTATTTATTGATCATTGGAGCCCTATTACGCAATCGGATGTTCCTACCCATTCCGCATCCTTATCGATTTCGTTGCCAAAAGAATATCCAATCAACATGAGTTTTCCTGATTCTATAAAATTTTCTAAACAAGAAATGGATAATGAGACCATGTATGTTTGGCAGGCTAAGAATATGTTACCACCGAAACTAGAAGCTCATGGGCCGCCTCTTAGGTCTATCCTTCCTATTGTATTAGTCTTTCCAGAAAAATTTAAATATGGACTTGCTGGAAGTCAGAAAACTTGGAATGACTATGGTCAGTGGCAATATCGGATGAATCAAGGTTTAAGAGAATTACCACCCTCTGAAAAACTTAAAATAGATGAATTAGTTTCCGATTTAAAAGACCCAAAAGAAATTGTCTCCACGCTCTATCGGTATTTACAAGAAAATCATCGATACATTTTGGTGGCAATCGAAATTGGAGGACTAAAGCCGTATCCAGCATCTTATGTTTGTGAAAAACGCTATGGAGACTGTAAAGCGTTAACCAACTTTATGCAGGCGATGCTGGACTATGTTAATATCCCTTCTTTTTACGTGAAAGTATATGCGGGAGATAATCCTGTTGCTTTAAAAACCGAAATTCCAGGCCAACAATTTAATCATGTAATACTGGGCGTTCCCATTGAAGGAGATACTATCTGGTTGGAAAATACCTCAAATTCTCATCCTCCTGGATATTTAGGAACTTTTACTCAAAATAGGAAAGGATTGTTAGTGGATGCTAACGATAGCCGTTTGATAGATTTACCATCTTTGGTGGCGGACCAACCAACAAATCATAGTGTTTTCAATTTTGCAACAGATGAGACTGGAAGTGGTTCGTTGACAATTACAACGAAGGCTACCAATCAAGATTTTGAATCATTAAACTATTATCGGAGTAATACCACAGCTCCAAAAATTAAGAAAAAAATCAATCGCTATTTCCCATTGAAAAATTCCACACTGATTGATTATGAGTTTAATCAGGCAGATCGGTCTCAGCCTATTATCCAATTAAAAACCAACTGGAATACAAAACGACAATTTCAAAAAATAGGTAATCGGAAAGTATTTTCTCCCATTCCATTTTCGAATTATGAATTTGAGAAAACTAAAGATAGAACCCAACCTGTAGTTTTCAATTATCCTACTTCGGAATTATTTGAAGTAAAATACGAAATTGCTGATTTGGAAAACTATGGTGTAGAAATTCCTCCTCCGGTTGAAGTAATTTCACCGTATGGAACCTTATCAGTAAGTGCCTTGATTGACGATGGAATATTAAAAATTCAGCAGAAGCGAACCATTAATGCTGGAAGTGTTGGTTTGAAAGAATATCAAGATCTTTATGATTTTATCAAAGGTACGGAGAAAGTTTCTAAAAAATTTCTGATTGTCTGTACTCCTAAATAAGCTTTCTTAAAAATCCTATTTTTTAATTTAAAAAAATCGATGGACCAATTGGTTCTATGATTGATTCTATTGTGACTAGATTATTTTACTATAAATTTATTTAATGAAATTATCATACATTTTTTGTGGAGTTCTATTTTTTATATTCATCTCTGACGTGTTCGGACAAAGGATGGATACACCGATTAAAAAGGTGACCATAGAGGAGTTGAAAATTAAAGAATATCTAAAAGATCCGTTAGCAGAGGCTTACGTTATTTTTGATACGGGTAATACGCAATTTGTCGAGCGGGACGATGGATTAGTTATCCAACATATTAGAACCTCTAAAATAAAAATATTAAATAATGACGGTGTAAAACACGCCGAAATTTCGGTTCCTTTATATAAAGCTAGCAAAAGCCGAAGAGAAAAATTGCTTAGAGTAGAAGCATATAGTTATAATTTGGAAGGTGAAAAAATTGCTATGAATACTTTTGATGAACATGAAATTTTTGAGGAGATCATCAATGAATATTGGACGCATAAAAAATTTGTAATTCCAAATGTAAAAGAAGGATCTATTATTGAATATCGGTATGTAGTGGAATCTCCTTTCTTTTTTAATTTACCCGATTGGGCATTTCAACAAAAAATTCCGGTAAGTTATAGCGAGTATTCAGTTAGCGTTGTTCCATTTTATGAATATCAATTTATTCTGAAAGGTTCTCCCAAATTTGATTACAGAGATACCAAAAAAGCAAGAGGATTGCCACGTTCTGTTTATGGTGTAGAATTCAATGATTTAACCACGATCGTTGCAATGAAAGATTTACCAGCTTTTCGAGATGAATCTTTTATCAGCTCGATTGACGACTATTTGATCAAACTAGATTTTCAGCTTTCAAAAATTAATCGACCCGATGGTTCCAGGACTAAAATTATGACCAATTGGAAAGACCTAAGGACTGAATACCTTTCTCATCCTGAATTTGGAAATTATATAAAAAAATCCCGAAAACCTGCTCAAAAAATATTGGAATCTAACTTGATTTTTACAAATGAAACACCAGCTGAAAAAATTCAGAAGATTATTGATTTTGCCAAAACAGAATTTAAATGGAATAATTTCTATGGAAAATTTTCCACTCAATCTCCCAAAAGTTTGCTTTCTAAAAAATCAGGTAATGTGGGGGACATCAATTTATTTACCATTGCGCTACTTAGGGCAGCTGGGATTGAGGCCAATCCAGTCATTATTAGTAGCAGAGGGCATGGAAAAATAGAAATGAGTTATCCATTTGCGAGTTTTTTTAATTATGTGATTATTCAAGTTAAAATCGAAGAAGGGATGATACTAACCGATGCGACTGATAGATTGATTCCTTTTAATCGGCTACCGCCTCGTTGTATCAACGATAAAGGACTAGTCATTAACAAAGCCGAAACAGAAGAATGGTTATTTACGAATCCAGAAATTCCTTCCAAGACAAAGACGATGATTAAAATGAATCCCGATCCGAGTAAGGAAGAATTGGATGTACAAGTGATTCGTCAGAAAACAGAAATTGATGGTTACTGGGCACGCAAACGAACTGGCGAAAATGTAGAAAGTCTTAAAGAGAAATTGTTGGAAGAACATTTCAATTCCATTGATGGAGTGAAAATTAAAAACTATGACAAACCGAGGACCCCATTCGTTACAGCCTTCCAAGGAGTGGTAGATCAGGAAAGATTAAATGAGCAGTTGATTTTTTCTCCCTTCTTACATTATCCCCCGGCCGAAAATTATTTTAAAGAGCCAAATCGGACCTATCCTATTGATTTCCTTTCTCCAAACTTTGAAAATTATAATACAGAAATTACGATTCCAGAAGGATATGAAGTTGCTTATATGCCGGAACCTATTACCATCGATGATAAATTAGTATCTTTTAACACCAATTATCAAACACATAATAATATTATTACCGTTTCTGGCAATATGAATTTTAAACTCGGAATCTACGATCCCAAATATTACCGTTTGCTAAAGTCCCACATCGAAAAAGCAGTGACCGCTTTTAATGAAAAGATAATTTTAGAAAAGACAGAATAAATAACCTAGTTACTTGTCATGGCAATCTTTTTTTGTATTTTTGGCTAATCATTAATAAACCAATAAATAATCAAATTATGCCAATGTATCATCGCCTTGGAAAGGTGCCTCCAAAACGGCATACCATTTTTGAAAAACCTAATGGTGGACTCTATTATGAACAATTATTTGGTACAATTGGATTTGATGGAATGTCTAGTTTGTTGTATCATATCCATCGACCAACCATGGTCCGGTCTGTAGGAGAGGCAATTGACATGACCCCAAAAATAGCAGTGGCCAAAAACATGATGGCACGAAAACTAGTTGGATATAATGTTCCTCCGAAGGATGATTTTCTAGAAAGTAGAGTGCCTGTTTTAGTAAACAACGATATCTGGATTGGATTAGCCGCTCCTCGAAAATCGCTTCGAGATTATTTTTATAAAAATGCAGATGCGGATGAAATTCTGTTTATACATCAAGGAACAGGAACCTTAAGGACGCTTTTAGGGAATATCAAGTTCGAATATGGTGATTATCTGGTGATTCCACGAGGTATGATTTATCAAATAGATTTTGATTCAGAAAAGAATCGAATCCTTTATGCTGAGTCTTTTCATCCCATTTATACACCTAAGCGATACCGGAACCATTTTGGGCAATTGTTAGAGCATTCTCCCTACTGTGAAAGAGATTATATTCTCCCTCAAGACTTAGAAACCCACGATGAGAAAGGGGAATTTATCATGAAAATTAAAAAACAAGGAGCCCTACACACCTTGACTTATGATACACATCCTTTTGACTTGGTTGGTTGGGATGGTTATAATTTTCCATACGGTTTTTCTATTCATAATTTTGAACCCATTACAGGGCGAGTTCATCAACCTCCTCCAGTGCATCAAACATTTGAAACTTCTGCCTTTGTAGTTTGTTCCTTTTGTCCACGGTTGTACGATTATCATCCTAAATCAATTCCTGCTCCTTATAATCATTCCAACATTGATTCGGATGAAATGCTGTATTATGTGGATGGAGATTTTATGAGTCGAAACAATATTGGTCCTGGTTATATTACTTTACATCCTGGTGGGATTCCTCACGGACCACATCCTGGTGCTTATGAACGAAGTATTGGTCAAACGAAAACAGAAGAACTGGCAGTAATGATCGATACGTTTAGACCACTTCAAATTACAGAAGCTGCTTTAAAACTTGATGACGGGAAATATTACCAAAGCTGGCTCGAAGATGCAGAACATTAGGATATCACCATGGGCCATTAAGTGCCATTATTAATTTTTCATTTTTTAATTCTTAATTATTTTTAAATATAATGTCGAAACTGAAAACCTTTATTCCTATTCCCGATAATTCCGACTTCACGATCCATAATTTACCATACGGAATATTCTCAGACAAACGAAAACCTCGAGTCGGGGTAGCCATCGGTGAAAAGATATTAGACTTAGCGGCCGTTGCACGGTTAGGCCATTTTGATAAAATAGTAAAGGACCGAAAAGTATTTCAACAGAATAATTTGAATGATTTTATTTCCTTAGGAAAGGCAAAAACGAATGCTGTACGATCCAAAATTATCAAACTGCTAACCAGTTCCCGTTCGCCATTAAAAAACAAGGCAAGCGCTTTTGTAGCTCAATCTACGGCTACCATGCATCTACCGGTCAGCGTGGGGGATTATACAGATTTCTATTCTAGTATTGAGCATGCTACGAATGTAGGAAAAATGTTTAGAGATCCTAAAAACGCCTTATTACCGAATTGGCGACACATTCCTGTAGGGTATCACGGTCGTGCCTCTTCGATTGTGGTAAGTGGTACACCTTTGCACCGACCTAAAGGACAGGTAATGCCTGAAAATGGAAAAGGGCCAGTTTATCAACCTTCTGCTCGGGTAGATTTTGAGTTAGAAATGGGTTTTATTATTGGAAAAGAAAACAAATTAGGTGAATCCGTTTCAACCAAAAATGCGGAAGATCATATTTTCGGAATGGTGATCTTTAATGATTGGTCAGCACGAGATATTCAAAAATGGGAATATGTTCCACTCGGTCCATTTTTAGGAAAAAGTTTTGGTAGTTCGATTAGTCCTTGGGTAGTACCAATTGAAGCCTTAGACCCATTTCGCAAAAGAGGCCCTAAACAAGATCCAAAGGTTTTACCTTATTTAAAATATTCGGGTAAACAGAATTACGATATCCAACTAGAAGTTGGAATTACTCCTAAAAAAGGAGTAGAAACGGTAGTTTGTCGGTCTAATTTTAAGTATATGTATTGGAACATGCTACAACAATTGGCACATCATTCTGTCAATGGTTGCAATTTACGCGTTGGAGATATCTTGGCTTCCGGTACCATTAGTGGTAAAGACGAATCCTCTTACGGATCAATGTTGGAGTTATCTTGGGCTGGTTCCAAAAAAATTAAGTTAGCGGACGGAAGTGATCGTGTTTTTATTAAAGACCACGACACAGTGACTATGCGTGCATTCGCTGAAAATAAAGAAATTCGAGTTGGGTTCGGTGAGGTAACAGGGACTATTTTACCAGCAAAAAAATAAAAAATGATTACGATCAATCCAGAGGAAGTTTCTCAAGGGACACTCCACCATTATCTTTTAGGTGCAGTGGCGCCAAGACCGATTGCCTTTGCTTCGACTATTGATAAAATGGGTAATGTAAACCTTAGCCCATTCAGCTTTTTTAATGTTTTTAGTTCGAATCCGCCAGTGATGATATTCTCTCCTGCTTATCGAGGTAGGGATGGATCGAGTAAACATACGCTTGATAATGTGCTAGAAATACCGGAATGTACCATTTCAATGGTCAATTATCCAATTGTCGAGCAAATGTCCTTGACCAGTACTGAATATGAACAAGGGGTAAACGAATTCGTTAAGGCTGGATTAACGCAGATGCCTTCTGAAACGGTTAAACCACCATTTGTTGGAGAATCACCCGTGGCCTTTGAATGTGTAGTTACCCAGGTTATTCCGCTTAATCGAGTAAAAGGCGGAGGGTCTGGAAATTTAGTGATGTGTGAGGTAAAACGAATTCACATTAGAGAACAATATCTGGACGAAAAAGGACATCTTGATACCACCAAAATGGACCTGGTAGGTAGAATGGGTGGCGTTTGGTACAACCGAACCCAACCATCAGCTTTATTTGAAATACCTAAACCCGTCAGAACCAAAGGGATAGGAGTCGATCAATTACCTGATTTTATTAGAAATAGCACCGTATTAACTGGAAATAATTTGGGGCGACTGGGTAATATAGAGCAATTACCGAATACAAAAGAGGTAGAGGCGGTGAAGGAGGAGGAAGAAGTCAAGAAGATTCTACTATCAACCAATGATCCAACCAATAAGGAAAAAGAACTTCACGTCCTAGCGAAAAGTCAATTAGAAGACGGTAATCTCGAAAAAGCTTTGAAAATTTTACTTATTAGGTAAATAATTAAGAATCAAACCAGATTTTCAGGAATTTTAAGACAAAAATTGTTAATTTTGAGACTCAGTAGTAATCTATTACTCAATCAACCTACATAAGGAGCTCCCCTGGTTCCTCAAACCTACTAAAAGGCTTAAAAATCTTTCATAAGAGTTAAATTTCAATATAACTATTTACCGTAATAGGTAAATCAGTGTCCCAAAAGACCAATATTATTTTGCTAGGTTATTATTTTCCTGAAGGAATTTAATAGCAGATTTTTTTGAAAAAAACGAACATAACATGAACTATTCTACCAACTGCCTTAAGGCGGTTTTACTTGTTTTTGTATTCTTGCAAAGTATTCCACTATTATTAGCACAACCAGAATTAAGAACTAGCAGGACTACGGGATATTATGAAGCAGGTGAAAATATGTCTTTTCTGGTTGATCCTATCGCTTCAGGAGAAATTAACTATAAGATTTATTATGATGAAAAAACAGATCCAATCCAAGAAGGGACTGTTTTTGCAGGAAGTAGCAACAGTGATGTAGCTATTCCTTTTGTGTTGAACCAACCCGGAGTTGTTTTCTGTGAAGTAGAACAATTCAATCAAAAAGATAAAGTAGTTGCCGTTTTTTCTCCATATGAGATAACTCAGACTGAACCTGAGCCAGATGACTTTGATGCATTTTGGAATGCTCGGAAAGCTGAACTAGCAGCGGTACCTATGTCTCCAGATTTGCAACAGGTTGCAGAGACACAGTATACCAAGACCTATCGAATAAGCCTTCGTCAAATCGACAATCGTAGAGTTTATGGCTATTTAGCTGTTCCGAAAGGAGCAGGGCCTTTTCCTGCTATTCTTGAGCTTCCTGCTTTTGGATCTAATCCAATCTCTCAGGAGGATATTGTGGCGGAAAGAGCCGGAGCCATCCATATGAAAATTGTAATTCATGATGCTCCTGCTAATCAAACAGATCCCAATGCTTACGAACCAGACATCATTGATGATGCCAATGAAAATTATTTCCGTTGGGCAGTTCTATCTGGTTTAAGATCACTAGATTATTTGACAAGCCGAGATGACTGGGATGGTGAAAACCTTGGAGTTACTGGTGTTTCTCAAGGAGGTGCCTTATCTACGATGGTATCTGGTTTAGACGATCGTGTTAACCTAATGACTATTGCGCATCCTTCACACCATGAACACGCTGGAAATGCCTATGAAGTTGCTAGTGGATGGCCTTTTTATTTACAACAATCTATCGAGCGAGGATTTGATTATAGTGGAACACGTCTTGCCACTAGATATTATGATGCAATCAATTTTGCGAAGCGTTATAATGGAAAAGTATTAGAATTTATTTCCTATGAAGATGAAATTAGTTTAGCTTCTGGAATTTTTGCTGGATTTAATCATTATAAAAACGAAAAAGTTTTAATGCATTGGTTAGACAATGGACACAATCCAAATCCCAGTGAATATTGGAATGGACGCTATGATTTTTGGAGAAGACATATTCCTTCAACACTTTCACCGCCATGGCCATGGCCAGACACAGATCAAGGATATACTATTAATGCAGGAGATGATATTCAAACTGATAATAATAGTGTGAATCTAAGTGGTTCTGTTGAACACAATGGATTAATTAACCCAAATTGGGAGATCAAATGGTCAAAGGTAGAAGGTCCAGGCTCTGTCAATTTTAGCGATGATGATCGTTATAATACTGGCGCAAGTTTTAGTGCTGAAGGAACCTATGTCCTTCAAATGTTGGTATTGGATACAAGAACTTTAGATTCAGAACAAAAATATTGGAGTTTGTTTGATTATGTCACTGTGACTGTCGGAGAATCTACTGGTGGTCCAACCAATATAACTATTAACTGTCCAGGTAATTCAACCATAAATTTACCAGCTGGAGCTACTGGCGGTATTGCAACATGGAATATTCCAAACGTTAGCACCACCTGTCAAGGAAATGCTTCTATCAACCAGATTGCTGGTATTAATCGTAACAGTTTTGTTGGCCCAGGTACCTATGCGATTCGTTACCGTGCCACAGATAATTGTGGAAATTCAGAAGATTGTATTTTTAATATTACCCTTACGATAGATAATCCAAATCCAACAGAAGAATTAAGTATTTCCTGTCAAGGAGATTTTCAAATAAGTATTCCTGAAGGAGCAAACGGCGGTTTTGTTTCTTGGACCGAGCCAACGGTACAAAGTAATTGTGCTGATGGATTTACCCTATTTCAACTTGGTGGGATTCCAAATAATACGAATCAAGCCCCAGGTAATTATACGGTAAGATACCGAGTATTTGATCAGTGTGGAAATGTTGAGGAATGTTCCTTTGTTATCGATATTATGAGAAATGATGAAGTATCTCCTCCACCACCTCCTTCGGGTGAGTATTGTGATGCTGAAGGTGACCTTCCTTGGGGGTTTTGGATTCGTAGAGTACAACTTGGAAATATTAATAATAGCTCAAATAAGGAGGGTTACAAAGCATTTTTGGATGAGTCAACGACCTTACGTAGTGGAGAAACAAATACGATTCGATTGACAACGGGTTATAGCTGGGCTTCTAGTGATAGTTACTGGAAAGTTTGGATTGATCAGAATGGTAATGGGGATTTTGAAAATAGTGAAGCAGTAGTTACGCAAATACAAAATGGCCCTGCTAACGGTACCTCTGAAGCCACCGTGACCGCTAATTTTACCTTGCCAAGTTCAATTACTGAGGGTACTACTCGGATGCGTGTCGCGATGAGTCCTAACAGTTATCCCAATTCTTGTGGTGAGTTCAATATGGGAGAAGTAGAAGATTATACGGTAATCCTTGAATCCAATGGAAACCCTCCAGCGACCTTGAGTGTAAATTGTGTAAACGACTTTACAGTTACCGCAGAACTTGGTGGTACTGGTTTACCGGTTAGTTGGTCTGGTCCAACGGCTTCTACTACTTGTGGTGGTGGCAATGTTGAGATTACTCAAACTGAAGGCCCTAATTCTGGTAGTTATTTTTTAATTGGAACCACTGAAATTGAGTATATGATTGGAGATAATTGTGGAAATATTCAAAACTGTACTTTCAACGTAACCGTATTACCAAATAATCCTCCAACAAATGGAGAATATTGTTCTGCAGAGGGCGAAAATCCTTGGAATCATTATATTGAGCGAGTAAAAATAAGTTCGATTATTAAATGGAGTGCTAAAGAAGGATATGCTGACTTTACAGATAAAAGAGGCTTCGTTACTGCTGGACAAGACAAGTATATACTTTTAAAACCTGGTAATAACAATGAAACTTCCTATTGGACAGTTTATATTGATTTTAACCAAGACAAAGATTTTTATGATGCTGGAGAAGAAGTAGTAAGAATCTCAGGAATAGGAGAAGTAGGGGCAAGTTTCGATATACCTAACTCTGCCTTGGACGGTGATACTCGGATGCGTGTGGTATTACAACAAGGAACTTATGCAAGACCTTGTGGCAATCTTGATCAAGGGGAAGTGGAAGATTATACTATAAACGTAGAGGGGTTAAATAGCTTATCGAGTTTGGCTATTGGTCAAGACTATTTAGAATTATCAGTTACTTCTCGACAACCAGGTACTTCTAGTTTGCAATGGACTTCCAATCAAGATCTGAATACAGCTGCTTATCAAATTGAGCGAGCTGATGCAACAGGTGCATTTAGAATTATTGAAACCATGATTGTAGAAGATCCTTCAGCTTATGCAGTGGTTAGAGAATATACGGATATGGATCCAATGCCAGGAATTAATATTTACCGAGTTACCCAAGTCCGGTCAGATGATACAGCCTTTGAATCAAATTCGGGACAACTAGAATTTAATGTTTATCATAGCTTATTTCCTAACCCGACTCAAAATGGAGTTTACTTTGAAATAAAAGAAAATCTATCTGCAGATATTATTCTCGATATTTATACCATTGATGGCAAGCATCTCCGTCAGGATTTAATGGAGCCTACCGCCGGTCTTAAATTTATCGATTTATCAAACTTTGAAAGTGGTTTGCTATTATTCAAATTCAAAGGGTATAGTAAATCTTGGACAGAAAGAGTACTATTGAGAAAATAATACTTATTTGAAAAAAAACAACAGCCCATTTTCAGTAATTTGGAGATGGGCTGTCTTATTTTTAGTATCCAAATTAGTTTTTGAACAACTTCCTTATCTTTGTGCCAATAATCTAACTTACAACACACCTTAACGAACCTAACAAAGATGATTAAGCACTTCCTAATTCTTCTAAAAAGCCTTATCCTCACGGCGTTTTTAATGGTCATAATTAATGTGGGATATTTTGGGTATGCCTATTATCAAGCTGGGATGGAAGGTACGATTGGTTATAGCTTGGAAAAATTAACTTTATTGCTTGATAAGAAATCTTATGGATTGCCATTGGGAGAACAAAAAACCTACGGATTTGCTGGATTCCTATTCTTAATTATTTGGGTTAGAGAACTGCTTAAGGCAGGCGTTCTCGACTAAGAAGGTGGAATTAGCTTCTATCCAGTCACAAAACTAACATGATGAATCCCTGGTGGATAAGTTTTTCCTAAAGCTTCAAGTACCATCTGGTAATGGGATGGTTCTCGTAAAAAATCTAATCGTTCCACATCAATAATTAAGATGGGAATATTTCCTTCAGATCGGAAATATTCAAAGTAAGTATTCTGAATGCCTTGAAGATATTCACCAGAAATTTCTTTTTCATACTCCCGACCTCGAGCTTTGATGTTTTCTAATAAAACTTCCACGGGTCTGTGAAGAAAGACCAATAAATCTGGTTTGGGAAAGGTGGCATTGAGGATATTAAATAATCTTTGAAAAAGTCTGTACTCTTCTGCGTTGAGATTATTCTTAGCAAATAATAAGGTTTTAATAAAAAAATAATCAGCTACAATAAAATCCTGAAATAAACTTCTTTGACCCAAATTTTCCTGTAGTTGCTTTTGTCTCTCAGTCATGAAAAATAATTCTACGGGAAAAGCATACCGTTCAGGATTCTCATAAAAAAAAGGAAGGAAAGGATTATCAGCGAATTGCTCTAGAATCAAGCGACAATTGTAGGTTTCAAATAGCTGTTCACAAAGCGTAGTTTTACCAGCACCTATATTCCCTTCAATGGCAATGTATTGATATGGTATCCTGGGTTTTTCGCTCATAATGTTTTTTCTAGTATTGTCTTAAGAAACCAATTATTTTTGGTAAATACAGATGGACTCCTTAATTAGGTTATGGAGCGGCTAATTCCTCTAAAAAATAGACTTCTCCTTCATCTCGTGAGCGCAAATATAATTCTTCAATAGATAAATCAAAAACAGGATGGATAAAATCCCCCAAAATTTCCATCGTTGGGATAAGTACAAAATTTCTAAACGGAATTTGTGGATGTGGAAGGATCAATTCAGGTGTTTCTAGGATCAAATCATCATAAAATAATAAATCAATATCGATTAGTCGAGGTCCCCATTTTTTTTCACGAATCCTACCCATTTTTTCTTCTATATGCAAAATAGTGGTCAATACGGTTTTCGGAGGTAGATCCGTATTGGCGAGGATCGTTTGGTTTAAAAAATCTGGTTGATCTATTGCTCCCCAAGCATCAGTCTGATAGATAGAAGATTGCTCGTTAACCTGTCCCAGATTGTTGCCTATTTCTAAAATAGCCTTTTCTAAGTTTAGACGCCGATCTCCCAAATTCGAACCAAGGTGCAAGCAAATTTTATGATCCATAGATAGGCAAAAATAAGGAAAATTGGAACCTTAAGGAATCCTTCAAGGGCTTGTAATTAATTGAGGATTTGCAAATCCTTCCTTTTGGAGATCATTTAATAAAAGTTGTGCCTCCGAGGATTCACTGAATTCTCCAATTATTATCTGATAAAAGGGGATTTGATCGGTTTTTAACAACTTTACCTTTATTAACTGTTGTGGGAATTTTAGCATGATTCGTTCAAGCGCTATTTTGATAACAGGATCATCGGTAGGTACATGATCTAGCAATACTTTGAATCTATGGTTAGTAGGGTTTTGTTCTTTAAATTCTTGGTTATTCTTAATAGTCAACCGTTCATCAATCTTTGGATCAGAGATCGTAAGAGCAGCCTTCTGAGTGGGTACAGATACGGTAAGCACCACAGGCTGATCAATTTCAATGGGCCAAAAACCATTTTTATTATAAAATATAACTTCCTTTAAAATTGATTTGAGTTCGTTGGAACTTAAGCCATTTTCCACTTGTTTGATTAATGTGCCTTGGGAGTCAAAAAACAGAAGGGTTGGGGTATTAGCGATCTGAAATAGGGTAGACCAGCTTTTTCCTACAGAGTCTGCCAGGGTAATTTTAATTGGGTAAAAAGAGCTTTTGATTAAACTTCGAACTTCAGGATTCTGAAATGTGGCGTTTTCCATCGCTATACAGCAAGGCGCAGAAGACCTGGCCGCGTAGGTTAGCAGCAGTTTCCTTTTGGAATTGGCGTTTTTCAATGCGTGTTCTAAAGATTCGGCTTGATTGAAGATACTACTTCCAAAAAGAGTAACCGAACTAATTAACATCATTACCACCAGAAGCGAAATGTTAACTTTAAACATAGGTTTAGGAACCTTGGGGTTTTGTTAAACTAGAAAGAAGCCTGATAGTGATAAAAAGTGGATGTTTGTATCAACAAAGTTAGTTTAATTTTTGAATTTCACAAGGATGGTTATTAGGGATTTATTTTTATTTTTGCCAAAAGTAAAAGAAGTAGATGGTATTTGATATACAGTCCCATGAACGGGAAATTTTTATGATGATTGAACAGGCCGCCACAAGCCTTCAAATGCCTACCTATGTAGTAGGAGGCTATGTAAGGGATCGTCTATTGGGTAGGCCTTCGCAAGATATGGATATTGTTTGCGTGGGGAGTGGTATCCAACTAGCTCGTGAAATAGCAGCAAGATTGCGTCCGATTCCAAGAGTGGTGGTTTATCAGCGATTCGGAACAGCCATGTTGAAGCACAAAGATCTTGAAATTGAGTTCGTGGGAGCTCGTAAAGAAAGTTATCGGGCTGATTCTCGAAAACCTACCGTAGAAAACGGAACCTTAGAGGATGATCAAAATCGGCGAGATTTCACGATCAATGCTTTAGCTGTTAGCCTAAATGCTGATTCTTTTGGTGAAATTATTGATCCTTTTGGAGGTCTTCATCATCTAGAACAAAAATTAATTAAGACTCCTTTGTCTCCAGACCGTACTTTTTCGGATGATCCGCTTCGAATGATTCGAGGGATTCGCTTTTCCACTCAGTTAAATTTTAATATTGAGGAGGAGACCTATGAGAGCATATCTCGGAATAAGAACCGGATTAAGATTGTCTCTGCAGAAAGAATTACGAAAGAACTTAACAAGATATTGCTTAGTCCTAAACCTTCTATTGGGTTCAAAAAATTATTTGATAGTGGTTTGTTAGAAGTTTTCTTTCCAGAGATGGCTGCCCTTTATGGTGTAGAAACAAGAAATGGTCGTTCTCACAAAGATAATTTTTACCATACCTTAGAAGTAGTTGATAATTTAAGTGAGAAAACCAACAATCTGTGGTTGCGATGGGCGGCAGTATTACACGATATAGCCAAACCTCCTACAAAGCGATTTGAAAAAGGACAAGGTTGGACTTTTCATGGCCATGAAGCGCTGGGTGCTTCGATGGTTCCTCGCATTTTCCGAAGACTGCGCTTACCCCTAGATCATCAGATGAAATATGTTCAGAAATTGGTTCGCCTACATTTGCGACCAATCAGTCTGACGAAAGATAATATCACGGATTCAGCGGTTCGACGTTTATTGTTTGATGCAGGTGAAGACATCGATGATTTGATGTTGCTTTGCGAGGCCGATATCACCAGTAAAAACCCAAAAAAGGTAAAAAGGTATTTAGAAAATTATGAAATGGTTCGTAAGCAATTAAGAGAACTCGAAAATAAGGACCGAATCCGAAATTGGCAGCCACCGATTACTGGAGAAGTAATCATGAGTACTTTTAATCTTAAACCTTGTCGCGAAGTTGGGTTGGTGAAAATGGCTATCCGAGAAGCTATTCTAGATGGAAAAATTAGCAATGACTATGATCAGGCATTTGCTTTTATGATAAAGAAAGGCGAGGAATTAGGCCTAGAACCAGTAAGTTAACTACCTTCGTCTTCTTTGAATAACCATAAACAGCTTCAAAACAAGATATTTAGAGTGGACAAATTGCTACTCCCAAACGTTAAAGTATAGGAGAATTTACGCGAGTAATCTCGTTTTTTTCATTTTTATAAAATCTACGATATGAATAAGTTGATGATTGGTCTTTTTTCTTTGTTGCTCGTCTTAGGATGCAAAAAAGATGACACTCCTGATCCAGAAACCCAGATTGCTGATTATATTGCTGCGGAAGGATTAAATGTAACGACAAGTTCTTCTGGTCTTCGATATGAATTTCAAACAGAAGGAAGTGGTGACCTTCCAATTTCAAATTCTATTATGGAAGTATCTTTTACAGGTAAATTGGTAGATGGAACAATTTTTAGTCAAAGTAACACCCCAATAGAAGTGTATATTACCACTCAGATTGCTGGATTGGAAGAAGGTTTTCGATTAATGAAACCCGGAAGTAAAGCGACTTTTATTATTCCACCAGATCTTGGTTTTGGTAATGCAGCGGTAGGAGATATTCCAGCAAATAGTGTAATCATTTATGAAATCGAAGCCCACGAAGTTGATAACCGAATCCAAGACGTTATGGATCAGTTTATTTCCGTTAATAATTTAGCGGCCTCTGAAACTCGAGAAGGATTATTTTATGTATTAAATGAACCTGGAGGAACAGAAAAACCGAATATTCAATCATCTATTGAGATAAATTATGTTGGAAAATTTATCAATGGTGATATCTTCGATCAAAATGGAGATAATCCTGCAAGTTTTCCACTTTCCAATTTAATTCGTGGCTGGCAGATTGGTATCCCATTAATGGGTCGAGAAGGAGATGGTGTATTTATTATTCCACCTCAACTAGCCTATGGCCAAGATGGTCGAACAGGAATTCCTGGAAATTCGGTATTGATATTCGACATTGAATTGTTGGATTTTTAATTTTTTTCTTAAAAAACTATAGAAACATGAGTCATCCCGAATTTTTAGGCATGTAATGAGCAGGTTAGTAATATTTGCACTTGATTGCATTTATTAAAGTGGTAAGCAATAAGTAATAAGCCCTCTCCTTTCGCGGTTGAGAGGGCTTATTACTTACTGCTTAAAGCTAATTACTCTATTAGATTGACAACCTATAAATTTAATGGGATGACTCTTTTTAGTTTGGAATTAATTTTTTCAACGGTGTATGTTATAAATTAATCCTTGAATGAAAAAGTAACATAATCTTTGTAAATTTGATATGTGTAATTAAAAAGAAATAACTGATGAATAAGAAAATCGAAATAAATAATTTGTTGTTCTTATTGCCTGTTTTGGTAATGGTTTTTTTAATCCTGCTTTCAAAATCAACCTATATTCTAAAAGCACCAGCTGAATTATCGGTCGGGATATTATTGGATTTGATCATCACCATTCCAATAATTTATTTTTTCTTGATCAGAAATACAAAAATTCCTAAGTTTACGATTATCTATCCATTTTTAATTGGATTGGTCGTTGCAGGATATATTTTACCAGCAGAACATCAGAGCTTATTGACGAATATAAAATTCATCGCTATTCCTGTATTAGAATTTGGAATCCTCAGTACCATTATTTATAAAATTATATCGTTAAGGAATTCTCTGAAAAACACTAGCGGAGAGGATTTCTATGATAGACTATTAATTGCTTGCCATGAAGTATTCCCAAATCGAATCGGTAAACTATTAGCAACGGAGATTGCCGTAGTTTACTATTTTTTTGGTTGGTCCTACAAGCAAAAAAAATCTCCCCTGCAATTTACCGGTTACTTGAAAAGCGGTATCCGGTCGACCATCGGAGTATTACTCTTTTTAGTGGTTGCTGAAACAGCTGTTCTTCACCTCTTAGTTGCACATTGGAATGAAACGATTGCTTGGATTCTTACCATCATTGGAATTTATACCATTGTTCAAATAGTGGCGGTTTTAAGATCATTGAGTCAAAGACTGATAAAGATTGATCCAACGAAAAATTGCCTAGCATTAAAATATGGATTTGGGACTCAGACGACAATTTCAATTTCTGAAATTGATAGCATTGAGAAAACTCGAAGATCCATAACAAATAATGAAAATCATTGTAGCCTTTCTCTTTTTGAAATGTTGGATACTCATAATGTTATTATCAAATTAAAGAACGAAAACACGCTCTTTAAGATTTATGGAATAGAGAAAAAGTATACTTCTATTGCAGTTTTTGTTGATGAGGTAGATTTATTTATTAAAGAGATTAATCATTTAAAATCAGAAGAATCGTAAGAATTCTTACGTAGAGTACGAGGAATATTTGTACATGAAAGATACCAATCTTCAACAATGTTAAAATGAATTTAAATTTTATAAAATTAATTCTTTTTAGTTTTTTGTTTTTCCTAATTTGGAATTGTCATCAATCCTCTGGTTCAAAAAAAACTAATACTTATCTGCATCTTTCTCATATCCGTACAGAAGCAGATGACACGATTGATAGCCTAACTTTGGAAGTCGATTATGAGCAATTCGATATGCTCTGGCTAGGAGGAGATCTTACTTTTTATACTTCGAAAAAAGAAGAGACTTTAGCTTATGTTGATTCCATATATCAAATTGGAAGTCCAAACACCTTGTGGTCATTAGGAAACCACGACTATTCTGATAAATCCCTGGTTCAAAAATTTACCCATCGAGCTGCTTACTATTCCTATCATCATCAAGGAATTACTTTTATAGTTTTGGATACTCAAGACAGTCTGAGTAATATTACAGGTTCTCAAAAAAGGTTTTTCCAAAGTGTAACAGATACTTTAGAAGAATCCTCTCATCTGGTAATTTTGCACCATAAATTAATTTGGTTGCATGGTAGTCCAGTTTTAGAATCCAAAATACCCACCGTCTCCAATGCTAGACTAGGGGATTGTTTCGTTTGTTTAAATCCAAATAATTTTTATGCTGAACTCTATCCGGAGTTATTAAAAATAAAACAAAAGGGAATTGAGGTGCTTTGTATTGGAGGAGATATTGGATCTAAAATTAAAGAATTCGAATATCGAACACCTGAAGGAATCTACCTTTTGGCCTCTGGTATAGAAAGTGGAGAGTCTGGGAATAAGGCTTTAGTTTTCAAGCATGATTTGGATACGAAAAAATTGACTTGGTCCTATCAATTGATTTCAGAATTATAAAGTCTATTATATTCTGTAAATTTGACTAAGAATCATTTTAAAATTAAAAAACCTAAATAATGCTTGGATTAGTTCTAATATACTTCATTGGAAAACCATTTTATGATTTAGCTAATTCACTTGATAAGTCTGGGTGGTTATTCGCCATTTTGGGAGTATTATCTTATTATTTGGGAACATTTATTGCGGGAATTCTTTTAGTGATTCTTGCGGAGGCTGGATATGTTTCCAATGTTGAGGAAATGGACCAATTTTTACTGAGCTTAATTGCTTTACCATTTGGATTGTTCACTGCCTTTGTTTTTTACAAAATTCTTCAAAAAAATTGGAGTCAACAGTCTGCAAAAGCTCAATCAGATATTTTGGATGACGATTTTTTAACCAAAAATAATTAGAATAAAGTCTATTGATAACGAATGATTGAATTCTCATCAATTGGGTTATTTTTACAAATAATAATTGCCTGAATTATGAATCTTTCAAATATTACTATGAGAACTTTTCTTCTGTTTTTTATTTTGACCTGCTATTCCATAACATTATCTGCCCAATCCGATTTTCTATCTAGAATCGGTTCCATTCTAATTGGCCCTGATAATGTTGATGTTTTTCACGATACTCAAAGTGAATATTATATTGAAAAGTACCAACTCTTGAGTGAAAATATTTCAATTGAAAAAGAAGATAATTTAGAAAGCATTCGTTCTATAGAGAAAAAAAAATTCAAAAGCGCTAAAACAAAAAATGAAATTGCGTCCTTAAAAGAAATCAACCTCCTGCTGGATGCAGAACTAGAAACAATCGAACAGTATGTGAATCTATGGCGTTCTTGGAATAGCCCCACCAAAAATCAAACGTTTATAAATGCTTATGAAGCAAAAAAATGTTATCTAATAGAAGGTCATGAATATACTTATTCTTCTTCAGACTATCGATTGGATACTTTGGAGAAAGGGAGTCATATTTGGTGGAACGAAAAGGTGGATCAAATGATGCTTGATTTAGAATTCGAATTAGTAGAAGTGGAACCAGCCACCTCTAAATGGATAAAAAAAAGAGCAGATAGAAATTGCTTATCCGCCGATCCCAATGATTGTTTGGTTTGGTCTTTGGTGGAAGTTCCAGCGAAATTTGATACCATTGTAATTCAGGAGGCAAAGTTAGGTTGTATAAATGAATTTTCTTTGGATAAATATGGTCTAGATTGTGATCGAACTGTTACCTCTGAGGAGAAGGTAGAATCGGAATTACAGATAAAAATTTATGATAGATTGAATGGTAAGGAAATAAGAATTAAGGAATTCGAGGAAGTAGAATGCGAGTAGAAAAAGGAACGATTTATTATTATTAAATGTTGAAAGCTAAAACGAACTTTTCATAGCAAACCTGTGAATGGGTAATTTAATAGGATTAAAGATTAGAGCTCTTTTTAAGAAAATGACTCATTATGAAAATTGAACACCTCGCGATCTGGGTAAAGGATTTAGAAAAAATGAAATCTTTCTATCAAAAATATTTTAATGCTCAGTCAAATGAGTTGTATACCAACACCAGCAAAAATTTCCGATCTTATTTTCTTTCTTTTGATACAGGCTGTCGATTGGAACTGATGCATAAACCAGAGATTCCAGAAAGCTTAAATGATCCTGAAAAACAAAATACAGGTTTAATCCATTTTGCGATATCCGTCGGTAGCGAAGAAAAAGTGGATCAACTCACAGAACAACTACGGTCGGATAATTTTCCAATAGTTGGGGAGCCAAGAACCACTGGCGACGGATATTACGAAAGCGTAGTTTTAGATCCAGGAGGAAATAGAATTGAAATAACCATCTAAAAAGGTTTACTAAATCTCATCAATAATTGAAGTGGATTTAGTAAACCTGAACCAATTAACCAATCAACCAAATCATTCCTCCCCACTGATCAAAGCCCACAAAGCAAAACTCGCCAACCAATGTTCTCCCGCGTAATCACCATCCACAACATTAGGCAATGAAAATTCCATATGCGCATTGGCAATCGCAATCATGTTGTTTTTATTTCCAACGTCTTGTTTGGACAATCCGTATAATACCCAAGCTCTGCTAAAATTCAATCCATCAAGATGTACTAGTTTACCGTCGGAGCGATCTGAAACTTGACCAGGTTCCCATGTAAAGGTTGGATCGGACAATTGGGGTAAAAACTTTTCTAACCAATTTGCGAAATCTGTTGGCAATAAAACCCGTCGCATAATATCTGCCTCTTCCAAGCAAGGAGATAAAAAATCATAACCACTTGGCTCCCAAATTAACGGACAATTTTCATCCTTCAAAAACCAATCTTTTGCTCGCTGATTAATTAAGGAAAGAAGTTCTTTGTCCTCAACCGTATTTGCATAATCCCATGCGAACCCCAATCCAAATCCAGTGTTGGTATGTTCTCCAACTCGAATGGGATAATAAAGTTTAGGAAGAAATTCTAAATAACGATTCCTGATTAGTTGGGTCAAAGGTTCTAGATTTTTAGCTAACTCTTTACCCATCGGATTTTCCCAAGTTTGCAATGATTCAGATAATTTTAGCAACCATGCCCAACCGTAGGTACGCTCATATGACTTATTGTGTTTGCCTTCAAAATAGGTAACCTCCTGCAAAATATTTTCGGCGGATATATTTTCCGATAACTGCTTTTTGATTCGATCCGCTTCCTCTAAATCTGGAAACCGCTTCAGCAATTCTACCAACATCCAATGACCGTGAACAGAAGAGTGCCAATCAAAACAACCATAAAAGGCAGGATGTAAAGATTTTGGAGATTGTAAATCTGCTTCCGTTCCGAGAACTTGTCCTAGCTTATTGGGAAATTCTTTTTGCATACATTTTAGTGGCAATCCAGCTAATCGGTTGGCCTGTGCTCTCGTCAATTTTGGACGTTCTATGGTCATAGTAGAAGATTTTTCAGCAGAAGGTGGAGTTGATTGTTCAACAGGTTGACATCCTAGAAGGAAGAAGAAGCAAAGTATAAATAACCGCATTTGTATTGATTTTTAGAGGATTAGAATTCAGCAATAAGTATCCTATTTCGATCCAGTGAAATATAAAGATAAAAAACATTCTCACAACTGGCAGAATAATTGATATATAGATAATCAACATACTATTCAAACAATAATGAGAAAATTTAGGCTGACCCTTGGGATAGTGATATTGCTGTGTATGGTAGGGACTCCACACTTGTTTTCTACAGGAATTCCAATTTACGAAGACTTTTCCTTACCACTTCCGGAGGCTGCAAATGAGGCAATTCCTGCTCGTTTGGCTGGAGGATTAATCATGATACAAGCTCGTTTTAATGGCATTAAAGGCAATTATATCCTTGATACGGGCGCTTCTCATTTATTTATCAATCAGGATTTGGTTAGTGATCGAGCAGTACAGGCTTACGGTTTGGAAGCACAAGTTGCCGTTGAGAAAGGAGTGGTTACACGTTTTGAAATTGGAAACGTCGTTTTCAATAATCAGACTTTATTCAAAATGGATATGAAGCATTTGGAAGCCATCAAGGGCTGTAAGATTGCTGGAATCATTGGAAGTCAATTACTGAAAGACTTTTCACTTTTCGTTGACTACGAACAGGATTTGGTCCGATTGGAAAATTCCACTTTAAAATCTAAAAATAGTTCAAAGACAGTGCTCCGTAATTTTCCAATTCGTTGGGAAAATCATTTTCCAATGCTTCCCGTTTCGGTCAATGAAGTTGATTATGCTTTTGCGATTGATACTGGAGCTGAAGCCAATATTTTTTCTGGAAATTATGAAGCGGCACTTGCCACGCATACCAC
>CAZYAC010000031.1:0-22867 GCA_964645475.1 uncultured Saprospiraceae bacterium
TATCAGTTCCACAGTCACTATCAATTGCAGCACTATTAGTAGCTGTAATTGGTTCTGCGAAAGGAATAATAGTTACAAAATCATCGCAAGAAGCAGTATTACCAAAATTATCCGTTACCGTTATTGTCACAATTCTTACTCCTGCATCAGCAGCTGTAAATGAAGTAGGAGAAATGCTAATGTCTGCAAGTTCTGCACCACAAGAAGCATAGCTACGACCACGATCAATATCAGCTGCTGTAAACTCTACTATACCACTTTCGTCCAAGAAGAAAAAGTTATCACTTTTACAAGCTGGTTGCGGTGATGGCATTTGACTAAGGTCATTAAATGTTTCTCCGAATTCCAGGTTGGTTTCATTTACTGAACCATTGATTTCGTAAGTTAATCCATCCGTCTGAATGCTTCCACCAATATTGTTTCCGCTATCTTGAATTAGCATAGCGCATATTTCCATAGTAATTTCACCTTGATTGTTTACCTGGCTTCTGTTTTCTAGTTGACCGCCAGATTTAATCATGATATTATCATTATTAACTAACTCGTTTCGGTTCATTACTTTACCAGAAAGTTCTAGGCTAGCGTTATTTCTAACAGTTCCTGTATTTTCTAATACCGAAGCAGATTGTACCGCAAAACTTCCATCGTTAACAATCAAACCACCATTTGTTAATGGGCTATTGATTTGCAACATAGCATTTGAGCGGATTCTAATCTCACCAGAAGCGGTGTTGACTAGTTCACTACCAAAAGGAAAATCAACTAAACCGATCACTTCTAGCGAACCAGCGTTGTCCAGTCTTTGAGTCGTAATAAATTTACCAGAAACGCTCATCGTTCCTTGATTGGTAATCGGTCCGTTACTGTTAAAATCACCAAGACTATTAAAAGTACCTAAGTTATTTAACTCAGCAGATGCCGCGTGCTCATAAGTACCGAAGTTGTCAAAAACCCCATCATTGTTAAAAATACCATCATTATCAAATACCATAGCACCGGCATTGATAAAATAGTTTTGATTAATAATAACACCACCACCAAAATTGATGATTGTTCCATTATTAAAGACCACAGTATTAAAAGTAAGGGTGCCAGCATTTTGGATAGTAAAATCAATTACCGGGCTACCCGCATATAATGGGGAATTGCCTCCTTGCATAACTGGCAAAGTAGCCGTTTGGCCACTAGTCGGAACTCCTGCCGTCCAGTTAGCGGCATCATTCCAGTCATTACTAATTGCTCCAGTCCATAAGGTTTGAGCATTCATACATAAAACACACAAGGTAAAAACCAACGTGTACAAGAATCTTTTCATTTTAGAAAGTTTTGATAAAAAAATAGTGTTTAATTGTCTTAGGAATTATTGAGGATATAATTCCTATTTTATTTCGCGGGGGAAATAAAAACAAACAAGGACTGGAGGAAAATCTAGGAGAAAAATTTGGTTGGAGGATACGTTAATTAGGATCTGTAAATAAATTTTGAGGTTAATTCTGTGAGGAGGGGATCCTCATCTTTTGGGTCAATTCAGGCATAAAACTATCCTTATTTAACATATATGTCAATTTTAATTGTGATTAATAAAAAAAATACCAGATTAAGGGTAGATAAGAAATATAGCTTTAAATAATATTAAACCCTTGCATATTTATTTTAATATGTTTAATAATATTTTGAATTATTATCATTTTGCCCTACATTTGCAAGCCGTTTACGAATTGTTAACAATAATATTCACTTTTCCTAATCAAATAATTCAAAAATGAAAAAATTTCTTTTAGGCTGCTGCGCCAGTCTGCTACTTTTTAGTTGTGCAAAGGAGGTTACACCTACCCTTGATTCTGTTCAAAAAGATCAACTCATTCCCAAAACAGAAATTGACCAACATATCCGGACCGTGATGGATCGTGATGGAATCTATGACTGGAAACACGCATCAGATGCTATTTTATATAGTGCTGCCATGCAAAGTGATTCTATCTTTGCCATTGGTTATCAGACCGCTGCTACAGATGACTTGGAGAACAACATCCATTTGATTGATATTACTAGCTCCAAATGGTTAGCTGTGAGAGACGAACTATTAGGTTTGATCTTGAAAAACGAACAAGAGCTCAATCCAGAAACTACCATACTCGACTTACTACCCTATGGTTATCCTGAGGATTTACCATCAATGGAGGTAAAAATCACGAATCCCGCTTCGATTACTACTCTACGAGAAATGGATGAAATCCGGTATTTGGAATCCATTAGTTATGTTCTAGCACCAGATAATGCAGTAGACCGAAGCTCTTCTGGCTGTGGAGCAAGCCCAAATTATAATATAAATAGCGGTGATTACACGACCATCGCACCTTGGACGAAGCGCAGCTGGCACCATGCTACTTCCGATGTTCCAACCGCTTGGAATACCACAACAGGTAGCGGTGTAAGTATAGCCATTATTGATACGGGTACTTCAGATAACCAAGATAACCTAGGCAGTCAGTTTACCAGTGGTTATAGTTCTGGGCGATATGTGCAGAAATACAGTACAAAATACTCCGGATCTTGGTGGTGGAAAAGCCTTGATTCACCACATGATCAATGTGGTCATGGTACACAAATGGCTGGTTTAGCTACCGCTCCACGTGGTACTGATGGCAATGCAGTGGGAATCGCTTATAAATCAAATTTAATTGGTATTCGTGCTGTGGAAGATGTATTTATTTCTTCTGGAAACGAAAAAAGAGGGGTAAGAGATGCACTTAAGCTAGCAGGTAATCGTAGTGATGTAAAAGTTATTAGTATGTCCTTAGGAACTCCTTTTTCAAGTGGTACGGTGAGAGATGGTATTTACTACGCTTATAATCGCGGCAAAATGATCTTAGCTGCAGCAGGTACTTCCTTTAGCTGGAGTAGTGGTTTTGGAGTAATCTTTCCAGCCACAATGAGCCAGACAGTGGCCGTAACGGGAGTTAAGGATAGCAACAATATGGTAAAATGTAATACTTGCCACAGTGGTAGCAAAGTGGATTTTGTGATGGTAATGCAACGAAGTGTAAGTACAAGTCGCGTTGGATTAACGCTAGCACTTACTAGTAACCAACCTACTTATGTTAGTGGTTCTTCTTGTGCAACGGCTAGTGTAGCGGGTATCGCTGCTTTAATCTTCTCAAGTCATCCAGGTGCATCGCGTTCACAGGTGTACAACGCGATGAAGGAACAAGCTAGTTTCTATCCTAGTAAGAATAGTAATTTCGGCTGGGGTATTATTGATGCTAACGATGCTGTTAATATGAGTTTCTAGATTATTCTAATTGAAGGAAATTTAGAATTCGTTCAAATATAAAACGGGCTTCTCAAATCACTGAGAAGCCCGTTTCCATTTTAGAGCATGTTTAAAATATTGTTATCTCATCAAGGTAAGATCCCCTCGATATACTTGTTTAAAACCATCTTTAAATAAAACTTCAGAAACAAATACATAAACACCATTTTCTGATTTTTCACTACCTTGATTTCCATCCCAGCCTACCAATTCATTTGGATCAATATTCTCCCTTCCATAAACTTGAGCTCCCCAACGATTGAATATTTTCAATGATAAAATCGATGCTACATCTTCTCCTGTGGAAACAGAAAATAGATCATTCAGTCCATCTCCATTAGGTGAAAATGTATTTGGAATATAAACATTTCGCTTCTTTTCTACCGTAACTAATATTTCATCAAAAGTCTGACAATTAGTTAAGGTATCAGTTGCGGTTACTTGGTATAATCGGGTAAATTTTGGAGCATCGGTGAATTCAACACAAGCGGCACAAAGCATGGTATCCAGTAAGTCCCAGTCATAAATAACATCATCACTATTAGAAATTGCTTCGATAAATATTTCTTCTCCCAATTCGATCGTTTCATCTTCTCCCAGCGTCACCACTAATTCTTCTGGAGCACCGACAACAAAAGGAAAAGCAGTACGACAACCACTAAATTCTTCAATAAATAATTCGTAAGAACCAGCAGCTAAAAATCCAAAACTTTGCACTGTAGAAAATCCTTGTTCAGGGTCCAACGAAAATAAAAATGGTGGCGATCCACCTAGAATCGTATCTATCAAAATTCCGCCGCTATTTTCTCCTGTCAAACAAGTAATATCCTCTACCAAAAATTCAGGAATAATTGGATCAGCGGTAGTAATTTCGGCAGAACCTATGGCAGTACAACCATTAGCATCTGTAACGGTAATTTCATAGAATCCACTTGTAATATTTTCTAATCCAGCAGTGGTTTCACCCGTGGACCATTCGTATGTTAAATCACCTGTAGCAGCGGTCACCTGAGCACCAATAATTCCATCACTTGCATCACTACAACTGATTGGCTGAATGGTGATAATTTCCACATTAACAGGTGTTGTTGGTGCCCCTACAGAAACCTCTGCGATAGTGGTACAGCCATCTGAATTCGTTACGGTCACCGTATGGAGTCCTGCATTTAAATTCTGTGCTTCCTCGGTCGTTTCTCCATTATCCCAAAGGTAAGAAATAGGAGAACCATTGGTAGCAATCACTGCTTGTCCATTACTTTCCCCAAAACACGTAACTGACTGGCTATTAATCACTTGCACTTCAAAATCTATAGGTTCACTAACTGTAAATACATTGGTCCCAATACAGTTCCTTGCATCAGTAACTGTCACCTGAAAACTTCCTGCACAAAGACCTGTAACGGTGGAAGTATTTTGTCCATCAGGCCATAAAAACGTATAAGGTGCAGTACCGCCATTTACCAAAAGTTCGAGTGTTGCATCGCAATTTCCAAAGCAAGAAGCGGCAACGTTATTCCCTTCGTTTATCTCTAATAATTCTGGTTCTGAAACGGTACCAACAAAGGTGGTTTCACCCCAAATATCGGAGACTGTAATCTGATAATTTCCAGCTGATAAATCATCAATTACTCCTGTTCCTCCTTCGGTTGTTATAACACCATTTCCGCTGGTCCCGTTGTCTCCAGTCCACGTGTAATTATAAGGTGCTTGTCCATTCGAAACCGTGAAGGAAAGACTTCCATTATTCCCACCAAAACAGTCTAAAAGGTCATTGTTTGTATTGGTCAAAATATTCACAGGAAACAGTATGACTACGCAATCTTCAGCGGTACAATTTGCGTCCAAATCAGTCACCGTAACACAATAAGTTTGACCACCAATTAGATCATTTATATTTGGGCTGGTACTACCATTCGACCACTGGTAACTAATGTTGCCTGAGCCACCAGATACCAATGCGCTGGCGGTTCCATCAGCTTGTCCCAGAGCACTTGCTTCGGTATCAAGGTTGCTTGTTACTGCTAGATTTCCAAGGACCGTAAGATTAATAGTAACGATACTATCACAACCATTTTCAGCTGTTAATATTTCCGTAAAAGTTCCCGAATTCTGGAGGTTACTATTACCAATATCAAAGCTTTCACCAAAGCAAATGGAAGGATTAATAGTGGCTAGTATTTCTGGAAGAATCGTAAGGTTGCCAGATACAACACTATCACATCCATGCTGATCGATAAGTACTTCTGAAATCGGTCCACTATTTTTGTAAAATACATTTCCGACGAGTAAACTATCACCAAAGCACAAAGTTTCGATCACTGTCTCACTAACAAAAGGGCGGATATTTAAGAGACCAACTACCGTACTGTCACATCCAGAAAAAGAAAGGAGATTTTCAAAAATTGGTCCCGCATTATTATAATAATTATTCCCCACCAAGAGTGAATCACCAAAACAGATGGTTTCATTCAAATTGGTAACGATAGGTTGAGGTTCGATAACTGTTGCACTAGTGGTCGTGGAACCGAAGGCATCCGTGATAGAAAAATTGTAGGTACCTGGAGGAAGATTATCTACCGTTGCATTACCACCTTCTACTGTAACCATCCCATTTCCATTCAATCCATTTATCGGATTTTCCCAAGTAAATTCATAAGGAATTACTCCGTTAAAAATTGTGAGGTTTAGTGTTCCGTTTATATCACCAAAACAATCTAATTCTTCATTTTCGATAGATGTTTGAATATTACTCGGAAAGAGTACCAATATACAATCAGTTGCTTCACAACCCGCCCCATCGGTAACCGTAACACAATAAGTAGCGCCTCCTGTCAGATTGGTCGCCACTTCTGAGTCTGCACTATTATCCCATTGATAAATATAATTGCCATCTCCTCCATTCGCAGTCACACTGGCCGTTCCATCCGCAATTTGATAAGCAGAAGCTTCTACCGTAAGGTTCATGTTTAAGGCGACCGGTGGATTAACGGTAAGATTCGTCAGAATCGTACTATCACAACCCGTAATTGATGTAAGTACATCAGTATAATTTCCACTGGTATTGTAGAAAATATTGTCTCCAACTTGGAAGTTATCCCCTTCACAAATCACGGGATCCTGAACGACCTGGTATTCAGGTAATACAGTTAGGATGCCTGAGACAATACTATCGCAGTTTTGCCAAGAGGTCAAGGTCTCTAAAATCGGTCCACTACTGTTGTAAATCGTCGTTCCAACGGGTAGGGTCTCTCCAAAACAAAGGACTGGATTAATTTCTGTTCTGATTTCGTCCCGGATAGTTAAGAATCCATTTACCAAACTATCACAACCATACATATCTACCAAGACTTCAGAAATAGGCCCGGTGGCCGTATATTGATTGGTTCCAACAGGTAAAGTTTCTCCAAAGCAAAGAGTTGGTGTCAAAATAGTCTCATTTAATGCCCTGAAATTCACAAAACCGTTTACGGTACTATCACAACCATTTTGAGCCGTTAAAACCTCTAAAATGGGTCCATCTGTATCATATATGGCAGTACCAACGGGTAATGAAGTCCCAAAGCACAGCGTTTCATTGAGGGTGGTCATAATCGGTGGTGGATCAAGCACTACTCCACTCACTACTTTGATTCCAAAGGCGTCCGTGATCGTAAATGAATAATCATCGGCAGGAAGGCCATTTAAAATAGTTGTTCCTCCTTCCGTACTTACGGTTCCATTTCCTGTCAAAGTCCCAGCGGTGTTTTCCCAATTATAACTATAAGGAATCGCTCCGTTAGAGATTTGAAAACTCAATGTGCCATCCATATCACCCGGGCAATTGAGTAAATCATCCTGGACATCTACAATAATATTGCTTGGAAATAAAATTAATACACAATTCTCTACCGTACAACCGATCGCATCTGTGACCGTCACACAATAGTTCGATCCGCCAGAAAGATTCATGGCAGTCGGGTTTGTTTCTCCATTTTCCCAGAGGTAGGTATAGGGAGCGATTCCCCCTGATCCATTTGCAGTAGCCGCGCCATCGGTAGTTTGAAAACCTGTTGCTTCCACTGTTTGATTCACCATCAAATCCAATACCGGTGCAACCAATAAATTAGTCATAATCGTACTGTCACAGCCATCAAAGGCAGGAATAACATCTGTATAAATCCCAGTAGCATTATAGAGATTACCAGCTACCTCTATTTCCGCTCCCGCACAAATAGAAGAATCAATAGTCACCAAATTTTGAGGTAGAATCGTTAATGTTCCTTCCACCAAACTATCACAGCCCGCATCCGTAATCAAAGGAATTGAAATAGGCCCAGCGACGGTCAGATAAGTGGTACCAACCCATAAAGAATCTCCATAACAAATTATTGGATCGATGATTTCAATTATTGGATCGTATCCCGCATCGGCAACCGTAATAGAAAAAACACCTCCTGGATCAAGTGGTCCACCATTTAGTAAAATATAATATGTATCACCAGGCGTCAAACAAGATAATTCTAAACTTTCGTCCAAGCTAGAGGGATCATATTCCACTCCTACTTCCGTAAAATTCCCGTTACAAGTGCCATCATCAGATCTAAATACGGCTAGTTGAATGTCTACTTCATCTAGACCTCCATTCGCGCGACTCTGATCACTGATCGCCGAAATGAGGACGTGTCGGGAGTCGGGAGCTTGGAATGTAAACCAAACAGAATTATCAGCTGTAAATAAACTATTTTGTGGATCAGATGCTTCACCAGTTGCACATAAATTACTGATTGTCAACCCAGTAGACACCTCCCCTCCTGCTGGTATCGCTCCGAGAACAGTTGCTTCACAAATCATATCAGGTGCTTCCAAAATACTTTCATCATTTACTTGTAATCCAAATAATCCATAAAATCGGGTAGTTGGTGGTGGTATGACCCCATCCACTAAAATATAATAAGTTCGACTGGGTTCAAGACAATTGGCAACCATTAGTTCATCTGGACTGGAGTTACCCCAACTAGAAGTAACCAAGTCAAAATCACCGTTACAATCTGCTGTACTAGATTGATAAAGGGCCAATTGTAGGTCCAAAAATTCACCGGTATTTTGGGGATCACTTAATCCCAAAATAGAGGAAATAGATCCCGGATTATTGGAAGTGGTGAAAGTAAACCAAACACTAAAATTATTTTGCCAACCAGTTCCATCAACACTTGTATTCGGCTCATTCAGTCCATCAGAGCAATAATTATTGTAGATATCTTGGGTAGCATCTCCTAATTGTTGACCGCTATTAAGTTCTCCCAAATCAATCGCCCCACACATATCGTCGTTACCTTGATCGGTCAAAGTTCCATTGGTTTCTATGGTGAAATTAACAAAACCACCAGAGGCCTGGTTATCAGGTAAAGCAAGTGTATAGTCGATACTTCCAGAGTAAGGCACGCTAAATGCTTCACAAATTTCTGTTAGACATTGTTCGTTGGTGTTACATAATAAGCCGTCGTTTTCGTAGACTTTAAAACAAACAATTATGGAGGGCAAATCTGGCAGACAGGTAATTTGTTGTGAAAATTGAGTGGTCGGTAAACTATTAAAACAAAAGGGGTTACCTAGGTAATGTTCCCAGCCAGCAAACCCAACATCGACAGCCCATTTAGGGTCTGGTCCACTAAATTGATCGGTACAGGTTGTGGTAGCGTCTCCACCAGTGACCGTTAGAGAAACGGTAGCTTGTGCAGTAAGGCTATGGGAAAAAAAACAAGTAGAAACGAATAAGACAAGAGTCATTATTCGTAATACGATAAGTTGGTTAAAAGCGCTTGTCATCGGGGAATCTTTGTATTCTTAGTTCTATAAGTAAGTTTAATTAGTTAAGCAAGATGAAAATAATAACTTATAACAGTTTGAGATTTCTTTTTTCTTTATTCTGCGTTAAAAAGCCTCGCCGATGCTCTGCATCGCCTACGTTTTTTGCCTTGACTAAAGAAAAAATAATTTCTCACCTTTGCTACAACTTATTAATTACATCTTCCTAAGTATCAGCAAATTACCAACTTTAAATTCAAAACTACCCCTAAATATTGCTTAAAATTGGTTAAGGTCAAGTTAAGTCGACAATAAGTAGAGAAATTCGGAACAAAAAAAGACCGTAGCGATGTGCTACGGTCAAAGAACCTTTTAAATAAAAGTAAGGAAGTAGATAAGATACCCGCTTCCTAAAAAGCTATCGTTGCTAACGGTATAATTCGAAGAATCCCCTGAAAGTCCGGTTATCCTCACCGTTTAGTTTTAAGAAATAATAATACGTACCGTCTGGTAAATCTTTGTCTCCATCCCAAGTACCTCCCCAATCATTTTTATAGTTTTCCGATTCGAAGACCTGATTTCCCCACCGGTTATAAACCACTAGTTCAGATTCTGGGAAATCCTCAATACCCGCGATGTAGAAAACATCGTTAATTCCATCACCATTTGGTGAAACAGCGGTAAAGATCACGATATCTGTACATTCAATGAAAACCGAAACGGTAGCGGTATCACAACCATTTGGATTACAGATCACATAATTGAAACTATCCCATCGTTCGCAGGTTTCATCCTCTGGGTTATAAGTAACCGAACAATCTAGATTTAAGATGGCTGTTCCCCAACTTGGCTGTGTCAATAAATAGGCGGTATCTAGTCCACCCAATAATACATCATTCGCTTTAATATCAATTACCACGGGTGTCCCTGTAAAGGTAGTTGCGGTATCATCCACTGCTTCTGGCGTACCAAAGTAAGGTTCTACCAAAACACAGAAATAAGTTGTATCACAGAAATTATTCGCATCACAAATCACAACACAAGCAGTATCTTTTCCTAGTTCTAGACCTTCATATTCTAAACAGAAGGTTTCGGGATTTACAAAGAAATCAACATTTCCAGTAGATTGATCTCCACAGAAATCATCAATAGATACGATTGGACCGGCGAGTCCTAAACTGTCTGGACAATACACAATCTCTTCACCAATAAAAATAGTATCAACCACTAGGTTTGGACCCGTAACAGTACAGGCATTTGTGGTAATTAGTAATTCAATCGTATCACAGAGCCCACTGAGATCACAAATCTCGACACACGCCGTATCAGTACCCAACGAAAGACCAGTATAATTCACACATTTATTTAAGCTGTCAATGCTAAACACCACATTAGTTCCCGAAGCATCTTTGCAAATATTTCGGAAGCTGCTTATTCCACGGACGCTGAAGTTCATCGTATCAAGGCAGAAGGTTGCCGTTTCTCCAAAACAAATATCATCCAAGAAAAAATTAGCACAACTGATATTCGCCAATAAGGTATCGGCACAGAATGCGACGGTATCTAAAACAATAATTTCATAGAATCCCGTGTCCAATTCAATAGCCAATCCTGCTGGACTTCCTGTCAGAGAATTCGTCAATGTAGAGATCGCACCAAAATCAGTAGCTTCTACTTCAATAGGACCAAATCCTAAATTTGCATCCATACCAACAATAACTTGAGCAGCAGTATCTGCTGTAAAATTAGCACTCGGTACAAGACTATTCATCAAATCAACTAGTCCAGGAATATTTTGGAAAGTCCCCGTAAAGGTAGAATCTCCGACCTCCCATTCATTAATGGTATAGGGTCCAGCATTCCCCATCCCAAACAAATTATTATAGCTATAGGTAATTAAAGTATCCCAGTCACAGCCTTCGTAATTACCTGTATAAACAGATCCATTGATGGTTACTAGATAATTATTTAAATTATTCAAATTCATGTCGATACAAACAAGAGATGTCTCTCCACAAGCATGAGTTAGCTGGGTTGTTGATTCACCGTAGAAAAAGTCACAACCGGTGTCTTCACAAGTTGGAACCAAAATAGCGTCTTCACTTACTTCACAACCTCTTGCATCTGTTACCGTCAACCCGTATGTACCGATTATTAAATCAATTCTATCTTCAGGGTTATCATTTCCGCTTAAATCAGCCCAATCATAATTATAAGGAGCCGTTCCACCTAACATTTCAATATCGATAGATCCAAATGCACCACAAACTGGTGTTACCGTTGCCACAATAACTTGGTCTTCTGGTTCTTCTATTTCAAAACAAACGGAACCAGCCGTACATCCCGCTCCATCCTGAACCATTACACAATAATTTCCTTCCGGTAAATTTCCATTTTCATAAACATTTATTCCATCCGTAATGATGGTATCAGGTACTCCGTTAAAAGCTCCTTCATAAACAATGGAGAATTCCACCCTTCCATCTGAACTACCATTACAAGAGATATTTGATAGGGAGTCCAAAGTCATCGTTGCGCCAGGTACATTATCAACCAAGACAAAAACAAATTCTAATTCACAACCTGTTGTAATATCATTATCTCTGATAATGACATTATTAGCTCCACCTGTTAATCCCGTACGCGCAGGATTCGTAGTCACTAATCCGTCACCCCAAATAAAGGTATAGTTACCACTTCCCCCAGAAACTGCAATGGTTACTTCACCATCACTTAATCCACAAGTAGGTTGTATGTCTACGTTTGCAACGGCAGACAATGGATTGTCTGATTCAATTTCTATCAACATAACATTGGAGCAATTACCGTTTGCTGGATCGGTCAGCGTTACAAAATAGCTTCCTTCCATTAAATCATTACGAGTAACCGCAGTCGAACCATCTTCCCATTCAAATATAAAGCCAGCAGGACTCAAGGTCGCTGATCCATTTGCTGCCTGACATGTAGCTGGTGTGCTAATTACTGTTGCTTCAGGCCCATCTAAATTTGTAACCATTACCAAAGCCTCCGTTGTACAAGTGGCATCGCCAGTTTCAGCAATTTCTACTCTGTATCCACCAAATGGTAAATTGGTACGAACATTACCGTCGGTGTTAGCCGTTCCAAGATCTGGAGACCAGTTAAAGTTATATCCGGTATTCCCGTCGGTCAAATTAATCGTTGCAGATCCAGTAGCCTGGTTACATTGACTTTCAACCACAACGATAGAATTTATATCCGGTACATCACATGGACAATCAGTACTAATACTGACGTCTTCAGCAAGTGTACATCCTGTGGCATCCGTTACCGTAAGAGGATACGTTCCAGCAGATAATTCAGACCGATCAACGATGTTATTATTTCCTACTAGGTCATCCCAATTAACCGTATAGGGGCCAGTTCCTCCATTAATGGTAACATCAATACTCCCTGGTTCAGCACAATCAGGTTCTACAATAAATAATAGATCTATATGTTCAGGTTCTTCGATTGTAAAACAATCTCCTCCTGCAACACAGCCGCCTTCATCAGTGATAATAATACAATATTCACCTGGCGGAAGATTTCCATTTCCAAAAATATTAGTACCGTCCGTGATGGTCGTATCAGCCGGTGCGTCAAATGCCACATCATAAGCAACTGTATAGTTAGCTACTCCGTCATTTGCTCCTGGACAACTAAGGTCATCTTCGCTATCAATAGTTACTACTCCTGGCGGTACATTATTAATCAATATGAATGGTAGTTCTAGCGTACAACCAGTACCACCTGCATCAATTATGGTAACTACATGCATTCCTGCTGCCAATCCATCTTGCGTATTAGTTCCACTCGGGAAGCTATAAATATAGTTTCCACTACCACCCGATACATTCACGGTAACTTGTCCATTGGCAAAATTACAATCTGGTGCAATATCCGTTACCACATCTGCGGTCAAGTTGCTTTCTTCCTCAATTTCTACTAAAATAATTCCTGGACAATCTGGGAATGCAGGATGGGTAACCGTCACAAAGTAATTACCTGCCGTTAAATTGTTTTGAGTTGGTCCAGTCGGTAATCCATTTTCCCACTGGTAATCAAAGTTAGCGGGTGACAATGTTGCTGTACCATCGGCGGCGGTACAAGTAGCAGGTGTGGTTGTAGCAGTTGCTACTGGACCATCAGAATTAGTTAACAGAATTTCTACTGTTTCTGTACATCCAGGATCAGCTGCATCCGCAATAATAACCCGATAACCTCCTGCAGGTAAATTTTCACGGATATTTCCAAATCCGGCAATGGTTCCGGCTTCTGGAATCCAGGTATAATCGTAAGCATTTTCTGAGCCTTCTACTCTGACCATAGCGGATCCATCCGCATTTCCACAAGTAGGTTCTATCAAAGTTACACTCGTCAAAATAGGTGGCTGACAACCACATTGAGTAATTGTAAAAGTTTCTACGGCCTGACATCCAGAGGTTGCACCAATCAGTGTAACTGTAAAGTCAGAAGGGTTATTTACATAGATAGCTTCAAAGTCTAACGTATTTCCGTTAATAACAGCATTGATAAAATCACCGGTGCCATCAATTGTAAAGGAAGCAATATTTTCATTTATACTGATAGATAAGGCAGTAGTATCCCCTGCACAGTTTTCAAAGTCATTGATTACCGTAGTTAAAACGGGTGGTGTAATCACATCAACAAACACTTCCGTTGTATCAATACATCCAGCTGCGTTAGGACCATATACAATATAACTCGTTGGCACCATTGGGTTAACCATCAATTCATTTCCGGTTCCCTGTACCAGCCCACTTGGCAAGGCAGCCCAAGTATAACTATCAGCTCCTGAAGCTTGTAAGGTAACAACTTGCCCTGCACACTCCGTACTGATTGGAGATTTCAATACTTGAATATCCGGTGGTGTTAAGGTCGTAATCGTAATAGAAGCAGTATCTTCAAATCCAGGGAAATTACTATCCGTCACAAAAACGTGGAAAGTATAGGCCTGATTTTCCTCCGTACCAGTAAAAACAGGGTTAGGAATATTATAATCATTTAAAGAACCACCAGGTGGATTGGCAATATCGTCTTCCCAACGATAATCTGTACCACCTGTCGCCAGTAGTTGTAAATCAGTATTTGGACAAACCAAGGTATCTCCTGGAATAATTCCAGCAGTGATGGCATTATCATTAATGACCATAATTGTTTCTACCGTAGAACATCCAGTAGCCGAAGTAACCGTCACCGAATATTCAGTGTCTCCTGTTGGAGTAGCTACAGGCATGGCTGCCGTTGGATCATCAAGCGTCGCTGCCGGCTCCCAATTATAAGTATAAGGCATAGAGCCATTACTGGCAATTACTCCTAATGTCGTGCTCGAACCAGGCATAACGTACACCGTATCCGGTGCATTGACAATCACCCCTAAGCCTCTTATGATATTAATCGTATCACTAGAAATACTGCCACATGCGGGCCGAGTTGTTTCCAGGATATAAGAGAGTGTATCTTCCATAGCAGCATTGTGCGGAATAGTTACATCTGGATTCGGTATATCTGTCGCACTTAATAAGCTGGTGGTCGCTGGGGCGATAGCCCGCCAATTATAGGTGTAACCCGTTAATCCCAAACAAGTAGGATCTCCTAAGGTCGTATTAATGGTCATAGGTGTAATGGCACAAAACAACTGATCATCACCAGCATTTAATAACTGTGGTTCACCAAGTGGAAATTCACTGGTTCGACATAATCCTAATCCCAGCGTATCCAACTGAACAATTAAACCACAAGCTTGGCTGCTCGTTACGGGTACTGTATGAGCATAAGGTAAGTTACCACCACTAACAATCGGTCCCATTTCTACGTGTGAACTTATTTCTGGATCACCGGGACTAACCGTTCCATCATTATCCATATCATAAAAATATCGAATGGTAAAATTACTATTAGGAAAATCAGAACCAGGATTATTAATCTGACCTGCTACCGTCACAATCTCTTCATCACCAGTATTACAAATACTCGTCAGGCTAGACATATCAATATCTAGTAAGTTTTGTAGAACGGGTAATGCAGTACTTGCACCATCATTGCTGGAAGTAATGTCATCAATGTCACAGTTTATTGCTTGACTTGCGCAGAACAAAGTCGTTCGATGTATCGTAAAGAGGTTAACATCATAATTATTAATCGCACAATCTATATCAGGTGAAGTAACCGAAAGTGTGAATCTAATTGTATCATTTTGAGGAACTCCAGCAGGAAGGCACCAATAAACGGATTGCATTCCAGAATTAATTTCCGAGGTTGGTTCCACATTATTAGTCCATGTAATCGGAGTAACTACAATAGTTGAATTTAGATCGTAAATAACACCTGGAGGTAATTGTAAACTCACCTTATCCGTGGTATCCGTTGGATCAATGGCGCGATTTACAACGATAATTTCCAAGTTGGAACTTTCACCAGGGATCAACGCTGATTCTGGAGTGAATTCCACATCAAAGAGTTTATTACCAGTAGGTTCAGCTCCTGCAATTTCTAATGGAAGGGTTTCACCTGTTTCAAAATTTGTGGTATCTCCACAACCTTTTATGCCCTGGAAGCTATAATAAGATAACGAGCCGCTGGTATAATCACAATCCGTGACAAACTGGTAACGGATAATCATTTCATTAGAATCTGGTACTAAAGGATCGAACCCTTTTAGGCCATTATTATCCAAATAAGGATTGATTTGACTAAAATCCGAAAATTCGTAAACATCTCCTCTGGTTTCAGTACCAACAAAAACTGGATCAGATATTATAGGCACAAAAGCCGAATTCGAAGGGTAAGCTATTTCAAAACTACCTGGTACGAAAGTCATCCCTTCTGCAGGTAATATGATTTGAGTATTAACGTCAAAGGCAGCTCCACGTTGAGTATTTCTTAATACAATCGCAATTCGACTGGTATCACAAATATCAGGATCAGTAGTTGGTTGTTCGACAATATTTGCATCTAGGAAAGGGTCCAATCCTATGACCGATAATGGCAACTGTAAATCGGTACATGGAGGATAATCCTCGGGATTCCAAGCAGGATCGGTGTACGGTGTACAGTTCCAACCAGTTCGAGCCGTAAGGTTGGAGGTTCCACAACTATTTACCGTGGCCTTGACCAAATAGGTATTACAGATTTGGTTTAACGGATTCGTACCATTTGCTTGTAATAAACCAGGACTAAAAGCATAGTAATTATCCGACGTGGAACCGTATTGACTGATCGTCAAATTAACCGGAGCGGAAGGATCACTAATATCTTGAATGGATACAATTTGAATATCTGTTCCAGCTTGTTCTAGCGCCAGCCAAGAAATTCCTGCATCTGCCGTAAAGGAAGTGTTACAATATTGGAATTCCCAAACGGCCGTATCTCCTAATAATTCGAAGTTAGGATCAGAAACAGGATTTAAGGAAAAAGTCGGTGGATCGGTATAATAAATATCATTATCCTTGGTATCCGTAATTGGTAATACACAAGAACCATCTCCGATTACACTAGCGTAAAAACGATCTTTAAAATAGATGGTTGGATCGAAGTGATACCGGTTATCTCCATCGGCACTAGCATTCGGTGATTTACAATCTGGCACTACTCTAATTCTAAAATTGAAAGAATAAGATTGTACTAAATTAAGTGAAGGAACTGCTGTTAGCGTATCGAAATAAGCAATATAAACAGAATCGGCTACGGTCTCAAATCCTTCTACTGGAAAATAATTATTTCCATGTACTGGATGACCAGGAATAGAAACTTCTGCTTCAAAAACACTAAATCCATTCAGTATTTCTGGTTCAAAATCGAAACGGATAGAATCGATAGCAATGGCTTGTCTTATTTCCGTTCCAAAGAAATCAGTAAACCCGTTATTAACGGTCACTAATTGATAATTTAGATAAGTTTCTTCACAACCTTCTGGCATCGCATTACTGCTGGGTACATTGAAAACTGTTTCTGATTTCGCCAAGGTAAAATTGTCACCGAAATTATCACAGGCAAATTCTTCCCCATTAATATCCGCATATCCATAACCTCTTAATTTAGGTACTTGCAAAAATTGGGTACTAAATGGACCATCAGGATTAATAGAAAAATTACCGATAAATTCTACCGTATCCATCGCCACCAATGTTAAACCATTATCAATCAAGCAACGATCTAGATCAAAAGTCAAGATTTGCGTACTATCCACGGTAACTGTTGTCAGGTCTGCCGGAGTAACATTACAAAAATATTCTGTCCCTCCATTGGTAATTCTTACGGTGGCAAAATCGAATAAGAAGGTTTGATCAGTCGACATAGTACCATCGATATTGTTATAAGAAATAACAACGCCGATACTATCACTAACAGGTGTATCACCGATGATATTCATCACACGCATCTCTACTGAATCACAAGATAAACCTACTTTTGTGTTAGCCATAGCTGGATCAAATGGAGTCGTGTAAGTATTGTCCGTAAATCCAATCGTAGTTCTGTTTACTTCAAACTCGGTGGTTTGGACCCCTAAAGGACAAACAAAGGTTCCAGGCGGACAAGGAGGAATAGTAGCGTGTAATTTAGGTCCTTCCAAATCTCCACACCACCAGATATGCTCACAATCACACGATGGACATACGTAACTAAAACTAGTTGGAAACACCGTTTGCCCCAGATCGGCCGTACAGTCACCGGCAAAGCCAATTTCTACAATAAATTCACCCCCAATAAATGGAGTGGTCGAAGCATCATACAGGATGGTCAACGTATCATTGCTCATGGATTCGCTAATCATTGGAACCGAGAAAGAATTCCCGTTTCTGAATAAATTTGAGGCGGATGGAATATGGCGAACGCCAGACGGAACAACCACTTTAACCTGCCATACCTCATTGCCATTGCAATCTTTATCAAAAGAAAATACACCCCGAGTTTGTGTATGAATCAATACGAAAGTATCTTCTTCTACAAAAGCATCTGGTGGTGTAAAATTTTCTACCACACTCCGAGTATTACTAGAACTAAAATATCTTTCTTCCAATCGAACCAGCCGTTCCGCGCATTGATTAGAATAATCAACTCTCGTATTGAAACTAACTGAAAATGCGTTGGCACACGAACCATCATCTCCAGGTTCGGTTGCTCTCGAACAATCAAATTCGTAAAAAGTCACAATTTCAAAAGTATCATTTTGACCAAGGTCATCAAAGTATCCATCTCCATCTAAATCTTCCAAACCACCGGGACCGTCAGGATCGGTAGTAAAGGCTGCATTACCTTCTAAAAAATTAAGAACAAGAGGAGCCGGAATATCTACTCCAGCAATTCGAATGCCAGTGATATCATAGGTACCTAAGGAAAGATCAAAATCATCACCCAGTCCTACTCCAACCGCTACATCCATCATGGCAGCAAAACCAGCATCTACTTCTACCCCGTCGTTGATAAAAGAAACAACGCTAACCCCAGGCTTACAATATCCTGTGTTTTCGTTGGCAATACTTCCTGTATTTACAATTCTTACATTGGCTGCTCCTTCTCCTATTTCGATAAAATCAGGAACTGTGACCGCAGTACAAGCTCTTCCATCACATCCCCAAGACATCGTGTGGGTACTCGTACGGTCTTCGTCACAAGACAATACACAAATCGATTCTGTCACCGTAACGGTTTCATCAGGGTCTAAGAATACATCTCCATTTCCAGCACCTGTTCCACTCGTATTATTTACAAAAAAGCTTCCGTCGATGATACCCGTAATTAAAGTATCTCCGTCCACCGTCAGGGTTTTCGTGATGGTCAAAGGAGCACCATTTACCATTATTTCGGAAACATATACTCCTCTTCCTTGAACATTTTCATAAAATACGGTATCGACAAAACCGTCCAAACCACTATTATTAATAAATATATCCCTTGTCAAACAATCACCCACTCTAGTTGCATTGATGGTCGTATCTACACTTACCGTAAATTGAGGAACCGCAAATGCATCTCGATATTCTAGATTGAGTTGCGTTTCGTTCAATGTTTGTCCGCCAAGTTGATAATCAAATTCCCAGGTATCGAGGACTACTGCCATATCATTGGCCGTTAGGGTATCAATGTATCCACATTTAGCTGCGACTGAAAAGCTAATCAACACAAAACTTTGCCCCGTTGAGCTTAGATCAGGAATACCAAAAACTGGATTTCCAGGATCGCCATTAGGAATATGGGTTACTCCAGGTGTTGAACCCGCTGCATCAAAGTTCACCATTTCCACACCAGAAAATAAGTGTGCAGTTGCTTGTATGCTTTGCAAGGTTCCTCCTGGATTACCGTTGAGTCGAACTCGGACGGTCTCAGAATCGGGATCACCACAAATGTTGAGAAAATCAGGTACGGCGGTACCTTCAAATTGCACCCGCAGGTTGTCCTGGGCAGACACAGAATGTGCGCATAGGAAGAAAACGATGAAAAGCGGGGATAGAATTAGTGTAAAAACCTTAGTCATAAAGGTGTGGGTTACATGATTCTTCTCCGAATTTCCATTCTTATCGTCTTGCAGGTATATATCCTGGAAATTCGTCGGAAGAGGTTGAATTTTTACAATGCAAAAACTACATTCTGCCCACAAGACGTATTAAAACTACCTAGATAGCTTCTTATATATATTTAAAAGGTATTATGTGATCTTCAGTTTTACCTGATCTCACTCTGTGTTTATTGGCTAAAATCGTACCAAATTAAGGGTAGAAAATATGGAAGAGAATTTATTGATGTGTTTGACCTGATTCGAAGAGAATCAATCGGGAAATTGGTAAGCATATATCGCAATTTCCGTATCTACAATAGGACATGTAAACTAGATGAACTAGATAAGAACAAAAGCTACTTTTTTATTGCTCAGCAGGATAGGTCTTGCGGTAACTAGATAGGCCACCAGTCAAATTATAGAGATTGGTTATTTTTTTATTTTCTAGAATTCGCGAAATGGCTCTTTTACTACGTTGTCCACTTTGACAGTAAATGATAATTTTTCCGGTATCAGGAATTTCATCTAAGCGTTTGGTGATGTTAGAAAGTGGAATAAGGTGGCTTTCAGCTATTCTGTCAATAGCATATTCTGCTGGCTCTCGGACGTCGATCAAGTGGAAATCTACAGTAGTGTCTTGGAGTTCTCGAAAATCTGCGACATTTAATTCAGAAAAACCAGATGGATTTTCTTTTTTTACTCCACAGAATATTTCATAATCAATCAATTCTGAAATGATTATGGAGGGTTGTTTTTTTATTTTTAAAATTCGAGTAGAAAAATCTTCCGCATCAAATAGAAACAACCGCCCAGCCAACGGCTCTCCAATTCCAGTTATTACTTTGATTACTTCACTGGCTTGCATACTGCCGATAATCCCAGGCAGCACTCCAAGTACACCGCCCGTAGCACAATCAGGTACTAAATTGGGTGGTGGTGGTTCAGGAAAAAGATCTCGGTAATTAGGCCCCCGTTCGTTCTGAGCATTTAAATAATTAAATACAGCGACCTGTCCTTCAAAACGAAAAATAGAAGCATACACGTTCACTTTACCAAATAAGACGCAAGCATCATTTACCAAGTATCTAGTTGGAAAATTATCAGTTCCATCCGCCACTACATCATAGTCCCGGATGATTTTTTCCGCATTATGTCGGGTGAGTCGTTCCGAATAGCTATTTATCTGGATATGTGGATTGATATCTTTAATTTTTTGACGAGCAAGTTCTACTTTAGACTGTCCAATATCCTTCGTTGTATAAAGTACCTGTCGTTGTAAATTAGTCAAGTCGACTCGATCATCGTCCACAATGCCAATGGTTCCTACTCCAGCAGCAGCTAAGTATAAAAGCACAGGACTTCCGAGACCACCCGCTCCTACGACAAGGACTCGCGCAGCTTTAAGCTTTTCTTGAGCGGAAATACCAAAATTGGGAATGGCCAAATGGCGGGCGTAGCGATTGGTCTCTTCAGGTGTAAGTTTTATCATTAGCCAAAAATAAAAAAAACCTTTTCAAATTAATGAAAAGGTTCAAGAGATTATAATTTGTTGTAGGTCAAATACTCATCAAAAAAGATCAGCATCTAACAAAAATAAAATTTGCCGTTTAACGGCTATATTCAAGGATTAATTACAAATTTGTGGTGTGTGTTTTCAAATGATGTCGTAAAATTAGGGTTTGCAACTGAATTATGCAATTTTTATTTTAAATTAATTTTAAATATTAAAAATTAAATTGAATAATTCACTGAATATCAGCATTTTAAAAAACAACTTTAACATTAATTTTTTATAGTCTTTATGGAAATTATACCAATATTCTGGTTTTTGCTCCTTCTTGGATCATGGGCATTCTGTCCGTATTGAGGTATTTAAGGAAGCGAGCTAGTGCTTTTTTCTTTTTTGCATCAAATGGGTAGCTGATATGGTGATTGAAATAAGTCGAAAGGTCAAAATCAGCAGTAGGTGTCGGCAATAGTTGAATTAGTTGAGGAATATGATCTAGCCCCGTTTGCATAGCCAGATTAAACCGATCAATAAAATCGATAGGCAAAGGTTTATTACTCACCCAACAAGCAAATACAAAGGGTAAACCAGTAAAAGCTAGCCAAGCTTCTCCAAGGTCATAATAAAAGGCATGTTTTTGTTCCAAACCTATACAGCGATCTCCAATCACTACAGCGGCTTGGGTTCCGCCAATTCGCTTTATAAAACCTTCTTTAGCTGGATGGATTCGAGGTTGATGTTGCCAATATTCTCGCAATAAAACCTGCGCCAACTGAACAGAAGTCCGAGAATGAAAATCCAGATATAAATCCGTGATTTTGGATATTTCTACGTCGCTTACAATAGCCACCGTTTTTACGGCACCTTCGGTTCCGATACAATAGTCAGAAATAATATGGGGTGTTTCTAATTCAGGGATAATAGCAACAGGGACTAGGCCAAAATCGACCGTTCCGTTTTTTAGTTTTTCAGCACAGACTGAAGGAATTTCCAATTGTATTTCTACCTCCTCTTCTAGTTGGGTATTGAAAATACCGTATAGAAATGGTTTGGTATTGAGATAACTAACAGCAGCAGCAGTATATTTAGAATTATTTTTTTGCATTCAGATGTTTTGTATCGTTTTCTAAAATCACTTTAAACTTCTGATCCTTCTGTTCTACTAAAAACAATCCTGTATTGCTGTGTTTATAGCTTTCCATTTCTCTTAAATGCTGTCCTTTTAGCAAGGTCATTATACCGCGTAAGGCCCGACCATGGCTACAAACTAATATTTTATTTTGGGTCATTTGCTTTAATTGATCTAGAAAATTCTGAAGCCGGGTGGCCATTTCCTGAGCACTTTCTCCTTCTTCTAATCTGGCATCCAAATTATTTTGATTCCATTGACTGATCATTTCTGTGTAAGCGGCTTTCATTTCTGGCGTGCTTGATTTTCCTTCATGTACTCCCCAATTCATCTCGTTGATTTCTGCAAACCTTTCTAATGGAATTCCATCTTCAATAAATGGAATAATCGTTTGATAACTTCTTTGTAATGCAGAGCAAATTATCAGATCAAAATTTTGATTCTTATAAAAATCATAGAACTGTTTGGCTTGTTGATGGCCTAATTTATTGAGAGAAGAATCGACTCCGCTTCCTTGTACGATGTGTGCTCGATTGAGATCTGTTTCGCCGTGGCGGATGAAGTAGATTGTTTTATTCATGTTTGTCTTTGTGATTT
>CAZYAC010000032.1:0-22516 GCA_964645475.1 uncultured Saprospiraceae bacterium
CTGGTTTTACGACAAGTTCGGATGAAAATACCGTAACGTTTACAAATACCTCGATGAATGCGACGAGCTATAGTTGGGATTTTGGAGATGGGACAAGTAGTATGGAATCAAATCCAGTACATACCTATCCAGACGATGGTCAGTATACCGTAATTTTAACGGCGACGAATGACTGTGGATCAGAAACGATTGAACAATTGGTAAGTACGTCTTCCATTCCACAAGCTGCTTTTATCGCGAGCAATACGAGTGGTTGTGCGCCATTGACGGTGAATTTTACGGATCAATCAACGAGTAATACGACGAGTTGGTCATGGAGTTTTCCAGGTGGTACGCCGTCAAGTTCTACGGATCAAAATCCAACGATAGTTTATGAAAATTCGGGAACTTATACGGTGACCTTAGTTGCTTCCAATAACAGTGGCGCAACAACAGCTACGGAAATAGATTTTTTAACGATAGCTCCTTTACCTACACCTGCGTTCACGACAAGTATAAATGGAACTGAAGTCATTTTTACCAATACGACAACGAATGGTAACCAGTACAGTTGGGATTTTGGAGATGGAACTACTAGTAACGAAATTAATCCTATTCATGAATATCTTTTAGAAGGACAATATGATGTTATTCTAACTGCAGAAAACGAATGTGGCGTAATATCTACAGAAGTGGTGACCATCACTATTGTATCCATTCCACAAGCTGGATTTACGGCGGCAACACGTTCTGGTTGTGCACCACTTACGGTTGATTTTGAGGATGAATCTTCCGAAAGCGCCAACGCTTGGAATTGGAGTTTTACAGGAGGGACGCCAGCAACTTCTGATGAACAAAACCCAACGGTTGTCTACGATACTCCTGGAACTTATACGGTTGCTTTGACGGTATCCAATTCAAGTGGAATGAATACTTTAACTCAAATTGAGTATATCGAAGTCTTCCCGGAGACTGTTGCAGATTTTGAATTAACTTCGGTTGATGATGAAATTTCTATTGTAAATAATTCGACTAATGCTACGGGATTTGTTTGGAATTTTGGAGATGGAACTACTAGTATGGAAGTCAATCCTACACATACCTATACTGCGAGTGGTACTTATACCGTTTCACTTACAGCAGTGGGACTTTGTGGTACGGTGACAACAATGCAAACAGTCATGATTACCATTACGAATATTCTAGAGGATGAATTAGTTTCACTTTTTGAAGTTTATCCAAATCCAGGATTGGGTATGGTTACCGTTAATGTAGAAGGAGAACCTACCACTGATCTAGCAATCAGATTGATAGATGTTCTTGGTAGAGTACTGTATTCAGATATTCAGGATTTCAACGGTAGATTGACCCGCGAATACGATTGGACGCATTTAGCTGCTGGTACTTATATTATTCAATTACAAGCTGGAGAAACGATTGGATATCGTAAAATCGTGATTGAAAAGTAGTGAATGTTAACTAATTGCTATTGCTAAATTAAAAATACCTGAACGCTTAAGTAGTGTTCAGGTATTTTTTTAAATTTTTTAATCAGGAAACTGTAATTAATAAGTTGTAACAAAGGTGAGAAAAAAAATCTCTCAAACTGTTATAAGTTATTATTTTCAGCTTCCTAAGACTTAGTAAGGACGATTCAATCGAATAAACTCAGTTGGAATTAGATATCCAAAGTGATCATCACCATAACCAGGGCCTAAAGACATATTAATAAAATTTCTCATTTCTAAATGTAAATGAGCGTTGTATCGGCCATTGGCATTACCAATCGTTCCAATGCGTTGGCCTCGTTTTACTAAAGAGCCGACCGTAATATCCATTGTGTGTAAATGAGCGTAGACGGATTCTACAAACGGATGTTCAGGATGATTAGGCAAGTGATGGACGATCCGTACCGTTTTTCCCCACCCACAACAAACATCTTTTGAAAAAGTAACCAATCCATTCCCAATACTATAAACAGGATCTCCCAAATCTGTATTCCCGCCGCCTCTACCATTCCAATCTTCGCCTAGATGTCTATTATCTCCAAAGTTTTGAGCTTTATAATAATTCTGTGCATTGGGTACGCCTACTGGAAAATCAAAACCATCACTGATAAATTCAGGGTAAGCTCTGAAAATGGCTGGATATCTGTTTTCGGGAATCGTAGGAAACATTTCCGCTATACTAGTATCCGCCTTAGTTCGGTGGATCAGCTTGCTAAATTCCTTCAATTCCTGATTTATTGCTTGTCGAACTATGGGGACCCTTTCAGAATCCTTCACTTCCGCAGCTTCATTTTGATCTGTCTTAGCAAAATAAAGGCTGGCTATTCCCACTAAAACAAGCATAATAATCTTATTCATAATAAGTAGTTAAGTATATCTGCAAAACTATTGCAAATCCTTTTCCAAATTAAAAGTAAATATAAGAAAAAGCTCTATTCAAAGTGGCAGAACTTTTGCTTTAACACACGGTGTTAGGACTTTTTAAGGACTTATAACGGCCTTTTGGTACCTGATAATATCTAAAAAGAGGAGAAAAAAGTGGTTCCGGGGATGTAAAACTCCTGCTTATCTCCACCGCAGATCTATAATCTGTGGGTTAAACATGCTAATATGAGTCAACTTAATTTTCCATTCGGGAGAGGCCTACACCTTTCTGTTTTGTTCTTTTTACTGGTCTTTAGTACTAATGGTTGGTCTCAGGATGATCCCTGTACTTCCGTTAATCTACCGGTTTCTGGAACGATCTGTATTCCTTCAGCTGGAACAAATGCCACTGCCACGGGGACAACAGGTGTTCCCGCTCCGTCCTGTGGTGATTACCAAGGGGGAGATAATTGGTACAATGTAGTAATGCCTAATAATGGTCTTGAAGTTATTGTTGAATTGACTTCCTTGAGTGCATTTGACGGAGCTTTGGCGGTCTATAGTGGAGACGATTGTGGAAATCTTACATTGTTATCCTGTGATGACAATAGCGGGGGAGGGAATAACGCTTTGGTTAGAATTACAGATGGATGTAATTTTGAAAATATTGGACTAACTTACTGGATTAGGGTTTGGGAAAATGGTAATAATAATAACGGTGCTTATAGTATTTGTGCCTACGGAGATGAAGCTTCTTCTGCGGTAAATCCAACAGTTTGTGAAGGTAATCTTCTGGCCGGTAATGCTTGTTGTGAGGCTATCCTAATGTCTTCTGACGAGTTAAATGGTTACTGTGGAAATACCGGAGGATATACAGCAGAACCCAACACTATTGATCAATTTTGTGCAAACATTGAGAATAATGCATGGATTGCTTTTATCCCTTCGAGTAATCTGGTCGAAATGGAAATTGAAGGCTATAACTGTCTTTCAAACGGTCCCGGTATTCCCGTTGCTATTCAGGCACATATTTTTACCACAACTGATTGTGTAGATTTTACAGTTCCCAACGCGGAATGTTTAAATCCTGGATCACCCGTAGTCTCCCAGTGGTCTGCAGATGATTTTATAATAGGACAAGTTTATTATATTCATATTGATGGTTTTAATGGATCTATTTGTGATTATAGAATTACCATTTTAAGTGGGGTAGGAGATGCTTCGATAACAACCAATGATGATATTATTTGTAATGGAGAAAGTACCCAACTACAAGCCTTGGCGGTTGGGTTTGGACCATACTCATACAGTTGGTCTCCCACTACTGGATTGGATGATCCTACATCTCCAAATCCAACAGCCTCTCCAACTACAACAACTAATTATACGGTTACCATCACAGGAGGCTCGCAGCCTATTACAGGGTCTGTAGAGATTACGGTATTACCTACAGCTCCTATGACAGCAACCATTGATGGGAATAATCCAGTTTGTGAAAATTCAACGGATGTAACCTATCAAGTAAATAGCCCCAACGCTACTATATTCGATTGGACTCTTACTGGGGGAGATGGTACGATTACCAGTGCAACGGATGAAAATGAAGTAAGCATTGATTGGGGAACTAGTGGTGGTCAGCTTTGTGTTACCGTAGCAAATGATTGTGGACCTGGACCACAGGATTGTATTAATGTAACAACTAGCCCAAATACGCAGGTAACAGCAAATGATCCTGCAGTATCTTGTGCTCCTGAAATAGTAAATTTATCTAACATTCCACTTAATATATCCGGAGCAGTTGGTGCGGTTAGTTACCATGCTAGTCAAGCCGATGCGGATAACGGATGGCCGATTATTAATCCACCCTTAGTAGATACCACTGGAACCTATTTTATCCGAGTACAAACTAGTATGAACTGCTACGATGTTACGTCGGTATTTGTGGATATCGAACACGTGGACGTCGAAGTAAGAAACCCATCTCCCGTTTGTCAACCTACAGTGATCGATCTAGATGCTCAGGTGGCCGTAGTCGAAATGGGTTGGGGACCAGGAACAAAAACTTTTTTCGCAGATAGCTTAGATGCTGTTAATATGAATAATGAACTAAGCTCTTCTGTGGTATCAACGGGAGGGACTTATTGGTTAAGATTTGAAACAGCTAATGGTTGTTTTGATGTAGATCCTATCGTGGTAGTTATTGAGCCACGACCTGATATTACTATTACCAATCAGCCGTTTATGTGTGCGGGTAGTACCGTAGATCTTGATACGGTATCATTCGTAGATGCCAATAATGCTAATTTGGTAGTAATTGAATATTACGATGATCCATTTTTTGCTGATCTTGGAATTCTTCCATTAACTAATACGATTGTAACCACTGCCGGAGATTATTATTTACGGGCAGAATCCCCAGGACGATGTGAGCAAATTATTACCATTACGGTAACAGAAACAGCCAATCCAGTAGGAGAAATTGATGGCAATGGCCCAGTTTGTCCAGGAGACGAAGCTTCGCTGTTTTTTGACTTAAATGGTACCGGTCCTTTTAATGTTGTTTTTACAGACGGAACGACCAACACGACTTTGACAGGAATTATGGATGGGGCTACTGAGTTAGTTACGGTAAACGCTAATACAACTTATTCGATCGTGTCCCTAACGGATGCCACTGGATGTCCTGGTGATATTGTTGGAAGTCCCGTTGAGATTCAGGTGCATACGGTTCCAACGGCGACCATCAGTGGTAATACTTCCGTTTGTGGAAATACGGCGGTGGATTTGACATTTAACTTTACGGGTACCGGCCCTTATGATGTAGTCTATACAGATGGTACTACAGATTTTACCCTCACAGGAATCAATGATGGACATACCGAAAATATAAATATTACACAGACCAGCACTTTCACTTTGGTCTCTGTTGAAGATAATAATACTTGTGCAGGTACGCTAAGTGGTAGTGCAGTAATCACTCATTATCCAACGTTAGCTGCTATTAATGTAAATGAAACTTGTGATGTTAGCGTTACAGGTTATACCGTTAGTTTTGAAATTACTGGAGGTGATCCAAGTTCTTATAATGTTACCGGTAATGGTACCTTGACAGGAAATATTTTTACCAGTGATTTTATTAATAATAGTGTTGCTTACAGTTTCACTGTTTCAGATAATAGTGGATGTCCTCCGGTAGAAGTATCGGGTGTAAGAAACTGTGGTTGTAGTACGGATGCTGGAACGATGGATTTGTCTAGTCCGATTGAAGTCTGTGAAGGAACACCTGTTTCCATGTTGAATTTGCATCAAAATGACGAAGTTTTGGTCGCCAACGATATTTTAGGATTCGTACTGCATGATAATGCAGGAGGAAGTTTGGGTAATATTTTAGAAATCAATACAGATGGAAATTTCAATTTCCTACCTGGTATGATGACTGGAGTAACTTATTATATTTCTCCAATTGCAGGACAAGATAACGGATCAGGATCGATCGATCTAGGACATGTATGTACGACGATCAGCCCTGGTGTACCGCTTACTTTTTACGCCACTCCGGTTGGATCAATTAGTGGTATGGAATCTATCTGTCAGGGAGATAATGCGATTCTTACCTTTAACTTTACGCAAGGGACTCCTCCTTTCAATGTAGTTTATACAGATGGAACAAATAATTATACCTTAAATAATATTATGGACAATGCCACTGCGGCAGTCAGTCCATTGATTAATACGACCTTTTCGATTGTATCCATTACGGATAATACCGGTGTTGCTTGTGCTGGTACCGGAACAGGGATTGCCCAGATCACCATCAATGAAAGTCCAGTAGCTGAAAATATTCAAGTAGTATGTAACAATACGAACACAGAATATCAGGTGACTTTCTCGATCAGCTTAGGCGACCCGGCTTCCTATACGGTAACAGGACTCGGCACCTATGATGCTGCTACGAATGTTTTCACTAGTGATTTTATTCCAAGTGGAACTTCTTATAGCTTCGTAGTTAACGACGTTAATAATTGTAGTCCATTTACGGTAGATGGAATTCATGTTTGTGATTGTACAACTGAAACAGTGGTGATGGATCAAGACACCATCAACGTATGTGATGGGACGACAGCAATCGGAACGTATACTGGAACACCAACGCTAGATGGTAACGATGCTTTCGCTTTTGTTTTACATGATGGAAATAGTAATCAATTAGGAAATGTTTTACTGGCTAATACGGTTCCAGAATTTAATTATAACAATATGCTGGTTTACGGACAGACCTATTATATCTCTGCTGTAGTGGGTGATGATGATGGCTCTGGTGTACCAATTTTAGATCGCACCATGAATCCTTGTTTGCAGGTAGCCGTTGGTCAGCCAGTTGCCTTTACGCCTATTCCGGTAATTAATATCGTTGGTGATAGTACCATTTGTGCGGGCAATGGCCACGAGATTGTTTTTGAGATTGCTGGTATTGGTCCTTTTGATGTAACTTATACCGACGGAGCTAGTAGCTTTGATCTAGTTGGAATTGATAATGGTCATACTATTCCAGTAATGCCAACAGATACAACGACTTATAGTTTGGTAAGTATTCAAACAACCAATACACCGAATTGTGTTGGCAATGTGTTTGACGGAGTACAGTTTGTTACGGTTAACGTCGTTGAACGTCCTGATACTATTAATTTTGTCACTACTTGTAATGATGAAGGTACCGCTTATACTGTTAGCTTTGAAATAACGGGTGGAAATCCATTGCTTTATCAGGTAATGGGATCTCCTGGAAGGTTGACCGGAAATGTATTTATTAGTGATCCGCTGAATAGTGGTGATACTTATTATTTTGAAATAAATGACGGTACACTCTGTTCACCAGTTATCTTTTCGGATGTAGTGCTTTGTAAGTGTACACCAGATATTTTACCAGACCTCAGTATTGTAGATGAAATTACTTGTCCTGGTGAAACCAATGGTGTTTTATCTGTACAACCTGAAAATGGAATTGCACCTTATACTTTTGATTGGAGTAATGGAGATACTGGAACGGAAGTTTCCGGATTAGGAACCGGTTGGTATCATGTAACGATGACGGATGGAAATGATTGTATTTCTACAGATTCAATCTTCTTAACTCAACCAGATTCTATTACTGCAGAATTTGAAATAACAGATGCATCTTGCTTTGGTGAAAATGATGGACGCGTATCTTTTGTGAACGTGCAAGGAGGAGCCGGAGATTATCTCTACGATTTCGATGTACGTACTTCTTATATTGCCAATGAATTTTTCGGAATGACAGCGGGTACTTATGTAGCCATGATTACGGATGCTAATGGATGTATAGCGAAAGATACGGTGATCGTGAATCAACCAGAAGAAATAATTGTGGATCTGGGACCTGATCAATATCTGAATTTTGGAGACAGCGTTGAGCTGGTTACTGGATTTAATCAGGCAGTTAGCAGTATTGTCTGGTCAAGTAATTCTGCGGTAGCACCACCAGATTCTAATACTTTCCTTACCTACGTTCGACCATGGCAAACGACTACCTATATTGTCAATGCTGAAAATGAGATTGGGTGTCAAGGAGAGGGCATGGTGACGGTCTTTGTAGAAAAAACATTACCGGTATATATACCGAGCGCTTTCTCTCCAAATGGAGATGGTGAAAACGATCGCTTTAAAGTTTACACAGGACCAGGAGTAGAAAAGATTCTTGCGATTCGAGTCTTCTCTCGTTGGGGAGGTCAACTATACGAAGAATTGGATGTCGATCCATTACGCCAGAATTTTGGATGGAATGGTCAGATCAGAGGTCGCCCTGCTAGCACTGGAGTTTATATTTATTCTGTTGATGTACTATTTGAAGATGGTACCAGAGAAAATTTTGCAGGAGACGTTTCGCTGTTGCGATAAAAAATTAAAAATATTAAATCATCATATTCGCTGCCTTCTTTTAGTATCTAGCTAAAAGAGGGCATTTTTTTTGGATAATTGGGCGGTTGCTCAACACGCTTTTGTTCATGGTCGGTTATCTTTCCTTTTAGCGTGTGTTTAAAATTTATTTTGACTTTCAGACCATAGAATTTTAAACAAGCTCTTAGTTTTATTGCTTATCGTCGTGTTTTCCTTCTTCATTTTGTTAATTTTGTAACTGGTTTTTTAAATACCAGATATGTTAAAAATAGGATTATTTGGCGTAGGCCACTTGGGTGAAATACATTTAAAGTGTATTAATAATATAGCGGAGTTATCTTTGGTCGGATTTTACGATCCTGATGAGGAAAGGAGTAAAGAAATAACGACCAAATATGATGTTCCAAGATTTATCGACTTGAACGAATTGATGGATGCTGTTGATATAGTGGATATTGTTAGTCCAACTACTACGCACTTTCAGTTGGCACGTTTAGCCCTGAAAAAAAATAAACACCTTTTTATAGAAAAACCAGTTGCTAACACTGAAGCCGAAGCTGCCGCCTTGTTGACTATGGAGCGAAAAACGAGTGTAAAAGTCCAGATCGGGCATGTTGAGCGATTTAATCCCGCCTTTTTAACCCTAAAAGATACGCCACTTTCTCCTATGTTTATTGAAGGACACCGATTGGCGACTTTTAATCCGAGAGGCACGGATGTATCGGTTATTTTAGATCTAATGATCCACGATATCGATATTATTCTAAGTGTGGTAGACTCACCGGTTAAGCAGATTAGTGCGAGTGGGGTAGCAGTAGTAACCAATACACTGGACATTGCTAATGCTCGGATAGAATTTAAAAATGGTTGTGTGGCCAACTTGACAGCCAGCCGCATTTCACTCAAAAAAATGCGTAAACTGCGCTTTTTTCAAAAAGATGCTTATATAAGTTTGGACTTTTTAGACAAAGAAGCCCAAATTGTGCGTTTATATGATAAAGGTACAGTGGACATATCCACTGATCTACCCGTTTTTGAATTGGAAACCAATCAAGGTACTAAACTGATTCATGTAGAAATGCCAGATGTAATAGAGGTGAATGCGATCCAATCAGAACTGGAAGCACTCGTTTTATCTATTCAATCGGATCAGCCTACTAGGGTTTCTTTACATGATGGATACCACGCGCTTAAAATTGCCCATCAAATTATGGCAGATATTGATGCCCGAAAAATTACTGATGGCGAGCACGTTTAGTAGATCTGTGTACTTAGTCAGTTGTTTAAAACAAAATTATGAGAATACGTTTATTAAATTTTATCATAGCTGGAATATTATTTTCAATCACCAGTTGTGATATTGTCAATCCTGAGGAGCCTGTCCCTGCCTATTTGGTTATTCCTGAATTTACGCTGAATACGGAGCTTGCTACACAAGGAACCAATAGCCATAAGATTACCGAGGCACATATTTTTGTAGCCAATGATTTGATAGGCATCTTTACCTTACCAGCCACGGTTCCAGTTCTGACGGAAGGTGTTCAGGACGTTCAGATTTTTCCTGGAGTTAGACCAAATGGGTTAGGAGATATTACAGATATTTATCCTTTTTATAAGTCTTATCAGACAACCTTGGACTTTTTGCCAGGGAGCATCGATACGATTATGCCAGTAACAGAATACTTGGAGAATGTTAAGTTCTTTTTTGAACCTCAAGAAAGTTTTGAAGATGGTACGTTGACCTTTGCTATAGATATAGATGGAGATCCCGCTACGACTATTGAGCTGACGAATCAAGAAGTTTTTGAAGGGAATGGTTCCGGAATAATCGAACTAGAAAGAGCGGATGCTCAAATGGAGTTGGGTTCGAATTTAATTACTGAGTTACCAACTTCAAATAGTATCTCCACTTTTTTAGAACTAAATTATAAGACGGAGGTTAGTTTTCTGGTAGGGGTGTTAGGCTACGATTCGCAGGGTAGGATAATTTATTCGCTAATCGATAAAGGTGTTAATCCAAGAGACGATTGGAATAAAATCTATTTTGATTTTTCGGAAGAAATGATTGATCTGATTTCGATTGAGGAACAATTGGCGGGCTGGCGATTAGTGATCGTTAGTGACCTATTTGATGGAGAATCGGAACAAGCAAATATCTATTTGGACAATATCAAATTGGTACAATTCCGCTAAGGTATGAATCGTCAAAAGAAAGCGGTTATTTTTTGGTATGCTTTGGCAGATTACCTTATGGCAATGATCGCCTGGGCTGGTTTCTTTTTATTTAGAAAAAAAATAGAAAAGGTACCGGTTAGCTGGGATATCCTTTCTGATGTTAATTTTTGGTATGGGATTCTCTTGATTCCTGTTTGTTGGTTACTATTTTATAGTCTTTTTGATAAGTATAACGATCTCTATCGGATGTCTCGATTTAGTACGCTTGCCCGTACTTTTTTGCTCAGTTTCATTGGGGTCGTCCTTTTGTTTTTTACGCTAATCCTAGATGATTTTGTCAATGGATATCAGACTTATTACGCTTCTTTTTTCTTTCTCTTTCTTAGTCATTTTTCTCTTACGGCGATCTCACGAACGATTCTATTAACCCATGCGAAGCATCGCGTGAAATCAGGAAAGGTTAGCTATAAAACACTGCTCATCGGTGGGAACCGAAAAGCCAAAGATTTATACGAAGAACTAACGGCCCGAAAAAAAGGCCTTGGTAATGATTTTGTCGGTTATATTGATACCAATGGTGGCTCTACCAATGAAATGGGAGATGACCTAACTTGCTTAGGAAAAATAAAAAATATAGAAGGCGTTATTAAAGAACAAGAGGTAGAAGAAGTCATCATTGCTATCGAAACCTCTGAACACAGTCGAATCAAAGATATCCTTAACACCCTGTTTAATTTAGAAGATGAAGTTCTGATCAAAATTATTCCAGATATGTACGATATCATGCTGGGAAGTGTAAAAATGAATCATGTCTTTGGTGCGGCTTTGATCGAGATTCAGCGGGGATTAATGAAACCTTGGGAAAGAATTGTAAAAAGACTCTTGGATTTATCCATTAGCGCTTTTGTATTAATATTGTTGGCTCCAGTCTATTTTTTCATTCTTCTAAAAGTAAGGACTTCTTCCAAAGGCCCAGTTTTTTACAAGCAAGAACGTATCGGTCGACATGGACAACCTTTTTCTATTTATAAATTTCGGTCGATGTATACCAATGCAGAAGAGGCTGGTCCGCAATTATCCAGCGATCATGATCCCCGAATTACTCCGTGGGGCAGAGTTATGCGTAAATGGCGTTTGGATGAATTACCTCAGTTTTGGAATGTTATAAAAGGCGATATGTCTCTGGTTGGACCACGACCTGAACGACAGTTTTTTATTGATAAAATCATGGAAAAAGCACCCCAATACCGTCAGTTATTGCGTGTACGACCGGGGATTACTTCTTGGGGACAAGTTAAATACGGCTACGCTTCTAATGTTCAACAAATGCTACAACGGCTGCGATTTGACATCCTTTATATCGAGAACATGTCTCTTGCCTTGGATTTTAAAATTATGATCTATACCGTTATGGTACTGTTTCAAGGCAAGGGTAAATAATCTGCCCATTTATTATTACAGTATTACCCACTATTTTTACCATTTTAAAGGTAAAATCCGCAAAAATTGGTATTTTTTTCAGGTTGGAACGGTTTTCGAAATACTAATCCTGTACAGAAATTCTAATCAACAATGCGGGGTCCATTTTCATTTACTAAAGAGAAAAAACAGGCAATTATTGCCTTGCTACTAGAGATGGCAGGAGTTGATGAGCACCTTGATGAGACAGAGGAAAAATATATCCAAGAAATTGCTCGACAAATGGATCTAGAGGCTGGTGCCATAGAAATGGTTCGAAAAGCCCCTGAAAAATATCCTTTCCATGTTCCTAAAGATGAACATGAGCGAATGACCATTCTTTACTATGTGATTTTCTTGATGCGAGCTGACGGAAAAATTCTACTCTCAGAAGAAGAAATGTGCTATAAAGTTGGCCTCAAACTTGGTTTCAACCACAATATGGTGATGGATCTCATCGCTGTTTTAAAAGTCTATATCAATGAAGATGTTCCGCCAGAGATTATGCTGGAACATGTCCGGAAATATTTGAATTAGGATTTTGTGGATTAGTAGATTGGTGAATTAGTAGATGTGCGGATTTTTGGATTGGTCTAAATGAGTTAAGGGACCGTTCTAAAGGGATTGCTATAAATCCTATATCTATCAACATCAATCTCAACCCTGCCTGCTGTTAGGCAAGGCTCAAAAACAATTTCAAATTTCCCTCTAACGAAATGTATATTTATTAGAATAAAGTCCATTATCTTTACGATATTGGATTTACACGATAGGAAATCTTTACGCCTTAACGCTCTTTGCGAGAAAAACACTATTCGGAGCGAACTCATTATTGAACATTCCCATTCTAAATGATAAAAGGTCCTGCCTCAGCAGCAAACTGAAACAAGACCAATTTTTTTTATCATTAAAATCTACAAATCAAATAATCCGCATATCAAGATGGCCTACCCGTCTGCTTTCACGGTGCCTTTCTTTAATGCACTTACGCGAATGAAGAGACATTATTAATTCTTCATTATCTTAATTCTTAATTATAAAATTCCTCAGGAATTTTACAAATTCTCAATAATCATCGCTGAAGCACCACCTCCACCATTACAAAGTGCGGCTAAACCATATTTGCCACCTTTCTGTTGTAGTACATTATTTAAGGTAACTAAGATTCTTGCGCCACTTGCTCCAAGCGGATGACCTAAAGAAACACCACCGCCGAAAACATTGACGATTTTCTCTTTAATTTTTAGCTCTTTGTTAAATGCCATGGTGACATTGGCAAAAGCTTCATTTACCTCAAAATAGTCAATCTGTGTTTTACGTAATCCAGCCATTTTTAATGCCTTCTTTGCGGCAAGGGGAGGAGCGATGGTAAACCATTCTGGTTCGCGAGCAGCATCTGCAAAAGCTACGATGCGGGCGACCGGTTTGAGTTTTAATTTTTTCATTTTTTCACCACTCATCAGTACTACAGCGGCGGCACCGTCATTAATGGTAGAGGCGTTGGCGGCAGTAACTGTTCCGTCTTTGGTGAAAGCTGCGCGAAGCTGTGGAATTTTTTCAAATTTTACTCTTCTAAATTCCTCATCTTCTGTCATCAGGATTGGATCACCTTTTCGTTGTGGAATACTTATAGGAATGATCTCGTCTTTCATCATTCCATTTTCTGTTGCGGCGGCGGACCGCTGATAAGACTGGATGGCAAAAGCATCTTGTGCCTCACGAGTGAATTTATATTTTTTTGCCGTTGCATCTGCACAAACACCCATGGCCATTTGGCCGTAAGCATCCTGTAATCCATCTTTTTCCAATCCGTCGACAACCGTTCCTGATCCATATTTATGACCCCAACGAGCTTTCGGTAAATAGTAAGGAATGTTAGACATACTCTCCATTCCTCCTGCTACGACTACATCATTGTGTCCCAACATAATAGACTGGGCACCAAACATGATCGCTTTCATACCAGAAGAGCAAACTTTATTAATCGTCGTACAGGGTACTCCTTTACCGATTCCTGCGGCAAGTGCTGCTTGACGAGCAGGAGCTTGTCCCAGATTAGCCGAAACTACATTTCCCATAAACACTTCGTCCACTTGCCCTACCTTTACTTTGCCTGCTTTCAGGGCACCTTTGATTGCGATACTGCCTAGATCTATGGCAGAAAATTTAGCCAGCGCTCCTCCCCAGCTACCGATAGGGGTACGTTTTGCGGATACTATATAAACTTCTTTCATTATTTTTGTTAATTTGATGGACTTTATACTGAGATTTTTTGTAGAGAAACCAAAAAGATCATTTGGATGCACACAAATTATTTCAAGATAAAGTCTAATGGTTAGAAAGACCACAAAAATAGGCATTTATAAGGCCTTTTTAAAACCTTGTCCGAATTGATTTTTATGGATAAATATTTTTTCTATTGCTTTTTGATTTTTTTCGTTTTATTTAGCAATTGCCAAAATGATAATAAGGGGGAAACTGACCAAGCGGTAAAAGTACTACCGCAAGATACGTTGACTCGAATGGTGGTAGCTTTGGATAATCTGCGGTTACGTGCTGCACCGGGAACAGATCAGCCTACCGTGGCGGAGTTGCGGAAAGGCACAGAACTTGAAACTACAGGTGCTATCAGTCCTTTAAAAACGAGTATTTTGATCAGAGGGGTGCAGCGAGAAGAACCTTGGGTAGAAGTAAAAACGGCTAATGGAACACAAGGTTGGATTTTTGGCGGTGGGGTGAAAATCGAAGGAGCACAAAATACGCCGGTCGCTTCTGTACTTAGAAAAGAGCGACTATCTAGCTTTTATGGGCCAGAAAAAACTAGACAAATCCTTCAATATAGGGCGGATTTCTATTCTATAGAAAACCCACGGGATCTTGAAAACGTCTTTATTCGAGGAACCATTTTGCGCGATTCGCTCGTACAAACAATGAGTAAGAAGATTGAGATCATGGATCACGAAAACCTACCAGATTTATCTTGGCTAGAAGATGGGATGCCAGGGTTTAGCTTAGGGATGGTAGCGGAAGGTACTGGATATTATTTATTTCAAGATTATGGTAAAATGAAAGCTTGGGCAAAAGAGACGGTGGCTACAGAAGATGATGCATTTTTTGAGGTAATTAGTTTTATTAATGGGGATCGGAATATAGAAGGGTTTTATCCGATTTGGTATGAACAGACCTGGGACTATGGTGGTTATAGTTTATTAGGACAAGAAAAACATCTATCCGCATTGACAGAGATGGATAAGATTATGAAGGAACAAAAATTGTTTCGCAATCCGATTTTAAAATTAAAAATGAAATTGTTAAAAGATATTTTAAATCCTCCCACTGGTGAATACGGAGAATCCGCCGAAAAAATTATTGAAGAAATAGACGCTATCTTGTCCGGTGATTTTGAAATTTTATCGGAAGTAGAAAAGAAAAATTTAGAAGTAAGAAAAAAACAGTTTTTAGATCCGACTAAGTTTGGCCTGAAACTAAACTTGAAACAAACGAAGAGTTGATCATGAATTAGTGAATATCCAATGTGGAATATTTTTATTAATAATATTTTTGAGTAAATAATAAACCAATTGGCCAACAGCTAAAAAATAAATAGATCTTATGAATATGATATTGTTTATCATTACTATTTTGATTATGACCTCGGTAACTTTTGCGGTCATATTTGGGATGTATATGATGCTAACTAATTTTACACCAGGACAATCGAAAGTTCAAGGTGATGTTGATAAAATGAAATCTGAAATCCAACCTTGGACGGAAGAATTAGTAGAATGGAAAAAAGAAGAATTGAATCTGCTTTCTTTTAATAATATCAATAAACAAATAAAGAGAGGCATTGTAAAAACGGCAAAAGGCGTGCTTACCAGTATTTATCAGGAACCATTGATCGCCTATTCGTTTAAACAATATTTTGGTAACAAAAAAAATGCAGTCCTGTACGCGCGTACCGCCGATCGGGAATTTCAATATCGTATTCGAGAAAAAGCAGTCGCCGTTTCAGTGGATGGCCAGCCGTTGGGATTGATACAAGCTGATGGCAGATTGTTGGACGCAGAGACCAAACAACTGACTGCCCGTATTAACCGGACAGATGATGAACTTACCCTACCTATTATCATCAAAGATCGTGAAGTAGCTGGCTTGTTAAAACCAATCGCAGGACAATCTCCTAGCAGTACCGATCGTGCCTTCGAATTTGTCAACCAGGTCGAACCTGCAGATGAAGAGCTGATTTTATCGCTTACTATCTGGGAAATTCTACATAAGGAAGTACCCCTGCCAGTATTAGCAGAAAAGGACTTTGTGGAGTAAAACGGTCATTTCGCTGCCTTGATTAAGTAATTTTAACATGATTTTAAATCTTTTTCACAACAAGACGATGTATCCACGTCGTTTAAGTGGCGTCTAAAAGGAAATCATTTTAATTATGAAGAAGTTAATAATTGTCTTAATCATACTCGCTGGGTCTACCTTTCAGCTAAGCGCTCAAACCGATACCGATAAAATTCAGGATCAACTCAAAGAGATGACCCAAGAGATGCAAAAATTGATGACTGAGTTTCAGGGGTTGATGGGAAATTCTTTGGAAATGACCGACTCACTTATGCAAAAGGGAGTAATGCCATTGGCTGAGAATTTGAAAGGACTTGAGCAGATGTCTACGGATTCTACAGATTTTAATTCTCTAATTGATATGATGCAGTTGCAAATGAATCAACTTTCTCAACAGGATTGGGGATATCTGGAGAAATTAATGCAAGATCTTGGCGAAAAACTACCTGCGCCGGGAGGAAGCAAGCACAAAAAAGACTCGAAACGATCTAAAACGGATATTTAGGTAAGAAAAAATATTGCAGTTAGTGAAGAATAATCGCTAATAATTCACCGAAATCCTGAGTAATAGGCTACCCTTACTCGGGATTTTTTGTTGTTTGTGAAACAAATCTTGTTTTTCTTAATAAAATAGAGATGAATTTGTACATTTGTCCTTCCTAATCAAACCTTTATTAAAGGTGTTTGTTAGTATTTTAAGCTTTAACCAATTAAACTTCGACTGCTATATTTACAGACATTCCGAAAGGAAATTAATCAATACTGATAGTATGGATATTATTGATCACGCGAGAGTAATTATTTATAGAGTAAATAAAAAAGGGCTGGAAATTTTCCTAGTCAATTCTAAAGAAAAAGGCTGGAAAGTTCCTCAAGGCGTACTCGACCAATGCCGCAGTTGTGAACTGACCGATAATGATGAGGTAATAGAGTTAGATCCTATCTCAAATGAAGATGGAGCTATCCATCGTGTTTATGCAATCGAAGGTGAATGGCATGAGATTCCTTCCATTCGAGGGGTAATCAAAGAAGATGTTAGAATCGTTAAAGATCATATCAAACAAAAATTTCCAGATCTGGAGCAGGGTACTTACTTTGCAGTTAAAGAAGCGATCAAGAAAGTCATGCCTGAAGAGTACTCGCTTTTAAAAGAATTAAAAGATGTGATTCTTGATCGTAACCAAGCTAAATATATCTAGAAGTATTTAGACAAGCCCTTACTGTTCGGAGAGGTGCTCAAGCCTTTTTAGTTCTACTAAAATACTTTTGCAAAAAGCACTATAGTCTTTTATTGCTATTGCTGCTTTTTCCTGTGCTATTTCCAACTTTTCCCTGGTAGAATCTTTCTGCAAAGAATTGATATGCGCTACTACTGTTGTTCCTAAAAAATTAAGTGTCTTTTCTTGTAAATCAATCGCGCTAATCGTCCTAGTGATATTGGGGTCATCGAGATTTGCTTTTGCATGTGCAAAGTAAAATGGAATCTTATTTAAGGTCTTTAATAATAAGTTTGCTTTTGTTGAATCTGAATCCTGACGAATTTCTGACATTCGCCAAGCCAAGGCAGGATAAACATGATAAAATCCTGGATCATTAAAAGGGGAGCGCGGCCCTGTCATTTGTTGGATCATTCCCTCTAGTATTTCTAATTTTTCAACTCTCTCTTCATTTAATTCCCTATGTTCGGTAAACTGGTCAAAACTTTCAAAGGCTTTTAGGTATTTTTGGCAGAAATCTAGATGCTCTCTTATTTTTTTTCTGGTTGGAATTACTAAAATATCCGTTGCCTGTGGATTTCCCATGGCTGCGGCATAGTCTGGAAAGGCCTGTGGTAGTGCCAATTCGAACTCCTTTAATAATTGCTTTAAGGCACGGGGAGAGTGCGCATGACAACTGAATAGGATTCCGACAAGTAAGAGGAGATATTTGATTTTCATTTTTAGATATAAAGCAGTTACATTTGTGAAAATTATCAAGATAAAACTATTTACAAAAATATAATAATATGTCCTCTATTGAAGACCGCGCGCTGATTGAAACAAATTTTAAGCTTCCTGGTCAAACCAATTTTTATCGAGGAAAAGTGAGAGATGTTTATACGATAGCCAACCAGTTAGTAATGGTGGCTTCGGATCGGATTTCTTCGTTCGATCATGTTTTACCTCGCCCAATTCCTTATAAAGGGCAGGTTTTGAATCAGATTGCGGCACATTTTTTATCGGCTACGGCCAAAGAAGTTCCCAACTGGGTGATGGCACATCCTGATCCTAATGTAACGGTGGGTCACGCCTGTACACCTTATCGAGTAGAAATGGTTATCCGTGGTTACTGTACGGGACATGCCTGGCGAACTTATCGGGCTGGTCATCGTGTCCTTTGTGGTGTGACTTTACCCGAAGGAATGCGCGAAAATGATGCTTTCCCATCGCCGATTATCACCCCTGCTACCAAGGCAGAAGAAGGGCATGACGAGGATATTTCACGAGAGGAGATTATTGCGCAGGGCATTGTTTCTGAATCAGAATATTTACAATTGGAAGCCTATACTCGAAAACTTTTCGAAATAGGAACACGAATGGCGGCAGAACGAGGTTTAATTCTGGTCGATACCAAATATGAGTTCGGCAAAAAAGATGGGAAAATTTACTTGATTGATGAAATTCATACACCGGATAGTTCCCGATATTTTTATCAGGAAGGGTATGAAGAAAGGCAGATTGCGGGCGAACGTCAGCAGCAATTATCAAAAGAATTTGTTCGAGAGTGGTTGATGGCCAACGAATTTCAAGGAAAAGAAGGACAACAAATGCCTGAGATGCCGGATGAATTTGTAGAGACGGTTTCAGAACGGTATATCGAACTTTACGAAATTTTAACAGGAAAGCAATTTGAAAAGGCAAATGCGGCAGATATTCAAATCCGAATCGAAAAAAATATTCTAAATTTTTTGCACTAAAAAGAGAGTGATCCGTACCAGAAATAGGCACGAACCACTTATTACACTGTACAAATATTAAAAGTTAAGACCACTAAAATGTATGGATTAAATTCACCTTTGTGATCCTTTAGACTAAATCATAAAGAGAAAGTAGTCTAATATTTTTAGTTAGTTTTGAAGAATTTGGAACGAACAGAATGGTTTTCCGATACTAATATTAAAGATAAAAGGTGGTGGAGAACTTGAGCGTAATTAAGAAACTAATCGCTGAAATAAGGCTTTGAGATTATACAGGCGATTTTGAGTATTAAACATTGAGTTGTTAGATAACTTAAGCCTGAGTTCTAAAATAAGTGGTCCGTAAAAAAAGAGGTATTACGAGACCACTTAAAGTACACTGTACAAAGTATTTTTTAGAACGAGACTTTTATGAAAGTCTAATTATTGAGTTATTATTATAAAGTTGATTAGTTCTCAACTCCGAATGGAGGTGGTTCACTTGCTCCTCCTTTGATCCTCTGAAGGTCGTTGGTAGGTAGTGCGTTAGCATTCGTTTTTAAATCTTGGATATTCATCTTTCTGTTTTTCATGATAATAAGTTTGTAAGATTAAAAAATTATTATTGCGTCATTTACAATAGTAAAGATACTATGAGGTTTTTGTTTGAAAAGAGTATTAATTTGTATTTTTGAACATGATTTTTTTTAAAGAATATAGTAAAGAAATCATTTAAATATCTGATTTTCAGTAATTTAGAACATTATAAATATATATGAATGTGTTAAGTTTGATACTAAAAATGAAATCAAATAATTAAAAATAGCTCGTAATATTTTTTATTACGAGCTAAACGGGGAATAGTGTATACATTTAGTATTTTGATTAGAGTTGTATTAATTAAGATCAAAAGGATTTAACTAAATCTAATACTATTTCACTTTTCTTGGAGGTAAAGGAGGTGGATCACCGTATCCTCCTTTGATTTTCTGAAGATCATCAGTTGGAAGTGAGTTAGCATTGTTTCTGAGGTCACGAAGATTCATTTTTCTGTTTTTCATAATATAAGATTGTAAGGTTAAAAAATGTCAGAAGGCGAAAGGCCTAGAGTCTCGTGGATGTGATAGTAAAGGTAAGACAGAAGAAAGGATCTTAAAGTGCACAAAAACTAATAAAATGAACATGTTAATAACTAAAAAAGTCTTATTATTTAAACATAAATAATTGATTATCAGTAATTTATATTTTTATTGTGTTGAAAAAATAAATAAAATTAATTGCTCTTTTAAACAACTTTAGCTACATATTCCGTTAAATATTTAAAGTGAAGGCCTAATTTTCCATCTTTAGTTATACTGGCCCGTTGAATAATTGGATTATTTTCTTTTTCCAATAAAGCCTTAATAATATGGTCACTAAATTGTTGCCCAAAAGCAGTAGATGCATCTCGAGGCAATTCGTTGGGTAGATTATCAATGGTCATCATATCCACCACCTGTGATTGATGGGGGAGGGTTTCTTTGCCCGTTGCAGGATTATAACCAAATATCGGATCTGCAATAGTAGATGCTTTTATAGTAGCGGGAATAGAGGCCACAGGTGCAATATCGCAGGTAACGTCCGCAATTACCTTTATTCCAAAATCAGACTGCCTCATATCTTCTTGCTTAAAAAATGCAGGTGCCTCATTATCCCAGTAAATACCATTGATCATCAGATCACTGCGACGGGCATAGGGAAGAAAAGCATTCTCAAAGTCAGTGGGATGCTGATAAAAATCGGAATTTTTAAAGTCCTTTCCATCCTTTCGGACTACATAATCCTGGCAAGCAAGTTGGGTAAATACGGCCTCTTGGTACTCGTTAGTCAGATAATCTTTAGGAGATACCTTGCGGATACCCATATCTTCGAGCACCTGAGTGGCACCCGAGGCAACCCGTCCGGTACCTGTTAAAACGGTTCGGAAATTGGGTAAACTCATCTTTTCGTAAGCTGCCTTTGCTGCTGCATAGTCAAAAAAACTATTCATTCGTGGAAGTGCAAAGGCCTTTGTACGTCGACCATAGGTCATCACACCATTATGTGCGCCCACCATTCCTGCAAATACGCCAAACGCAATCAAGCGCTGCCCCTGATCATTGGTCAGTACCTCATAGTCGATCAGTTGGATATTCTTTTGTAAAATAGTCTGTAATAAATAGCGGTTATAGGGTTGTTCTTTAATCGTGTGAGAAAAGAAAAAATAAATTTTATTAGGAACCAACGAGGCCGGAGGGACTTCTTTGACACCCATCAATACTTCGCAATCACTAAGATCTGTCTGCATTTGGATACCCTCCGCTATATATTCTTCGTCTTTAAAGCATCGGGTAGGAGAGGGTGCAACCACAATCTCTATCGGATAGCGGTTCATTAATTCGCGACACTGTACTGGATTCAACGGAACTCTTGAATCTGGAGGATTTTTTTCTTCGCGAATAATGCCGATTTTCATAAGGAACGATATTTTTAGTTGAATAGATGGACAAATTAAGATTACAAAACGCAAAAATAGGATTAATTCGCAAAGGAAGTACGGTATAATTCGAATATCTGAACGAGGGTGATCAATCGTTTAGAAAAGAAAAAAAATATTTTTATCGACCACCAAGACGTCAAGAGAATTAGCTTTTTCTGTAGAAAAACACCTTAGCGCCTTCGTTTTTATGTGACAATTTTTAGCGCTTTGTTTTACATAGCAATAATTAAAGAATACGGAACTTTGTCACAAATCATAAAAAAAAGAAAGAATATGGCATGGAACTTGCCTAACTAATGTTGTTCCCAATAATTCAACCCTTCTGGAACCTTCCCTTAAAGTTACACTTCCCATACTTCCCGATTTTTTCCCTCTTGTACTGAAAATATACACATAACCATAGATAAATTAAATCATGAACCTACGTACCTTGGTCGTAATGACCTGCATGTTTTGCTCGCTCTCAATCTTTGCTAGCAATCCAACCAATCCACCAACTGGAAAATCAGAAACTTCTGTGCTTTCCAAGCTTTTCATCTCTGACTACAACAACTCTATGTTATTCATCGACTTTGAAGTGGTGAATATCAAGTTTACAAAACTAAGTATATTCCAAAATGATGCACTTGTAATGGAAGAAGACATCAGCGATCTGCTGTCTTCAACTATCTACGAAGTAAATTTTGATCAATTGAATAAGAGCCACACATATGTACTCAAACTAGAAACCGTAGATGGATTTACCATCAATAAAGAATTTGTGATTAATTAGCTCTATTTAGTTTTTTGGAATTTCTCAATTTATCGCCCGGAACT
>CAZYAC010000033.1:0-21896 GCA_964645475.1 uncultured Saprospiraceae bacterium
TGATATACTCCAGGCTCGGATATACCGCCTGAAAAGGATTAATCTCCATTGCAAGGTAGTTAATAGACGATCCTAAATTGGATCAATGGTTTAATTTAGAAATTGTTTAATAATTCCAAAAGCAGTCGAGAAATAAAGAAAATTTTCTAAATCTCCGCCTGACGGATCTTCGATCGGGCAGGGAGCCTCTTTTTTCGAGTAGATAGCTGCGCTATGGACGAGAAAAAAGGCGATGAGTTAGGAAATTCAATTAATTCGTAGACAATTTGGGGGTTTTAAACAACTTCTTGGTTAAGGAGCTGCAAGATAAAAACTATTAGTCAAGAATTCCAATGTTCTGACATTCAGTCTTTGAGGGAAACTAAATTATTTAGAGAAAGGTAGGTAAGTGCTATTTCATCATTTTCATAAATTTGCTGATAAACCAATTGTTATCTGCTTTGATGAGCTTATCTAAGGTGGAATCCGCCTTATTGGAGATAATTTTCATATCCTGAATTACTTTACAAAATTCTGCCGAGTAACTGCACATACCATCTACACTACTGACTTCGTCCAAGACTTTGAGCATCGGTTCGAGTTCTTTTTTCTTACGCTGAATAATAATCCGACGGAATACTTCCCACATATCCTTTTCGGCTACAAAAAACTCTTTGCGTTCTCCCGGCTTCAACTCTTTGTAAACCAGTCCCCAATCAATGAGGGCCCGGATATTCATATTTGCATTACCCCGAGATATTTTCAACTCATCCATGATTTCATCCGCAGACAAGCATTCTGGTGCCAATAGCAGTAATGCATGTACTTGTGCCATAGTCCGACTGATGCCCCAACTAGAGCCTAAACTACCCCAAGAGTTAATAAACCTGTCTCTACCTTCGTAAACTGTCATCATATTATATATGTTTTAGAAAAAACGGTATCCAAAGGAGAAATAGGATTTAGACTAATATTGTTCATTAAAGATGAAGAATATTTCTATTTATTGTCTGTTTTACGGTTATTGTTTAATAAATTAGATTGGAAATACTATTAATTAAGAGCTTGTCTAAATAATTCTTCAACTAATTTACCTTATAAAAAGGGAGTTTGGTGACAACCCCTGGAAGTCGCTTTTTACCCACGACAATCATCACCGTCGTGCCTGGTTGATCAAAGCCTTTTTTTACATATCCCATACCGATTGGAATATTCAGTGACGGAGATTGTGTTCCAGAAGTGACCTCACCAATAACTGTGCCTTCGACGTCTTCAATTTGATATCCGTGCCGAGGTACTCGGCGGTCAGATAAGGTAAATCCGACCAATTTTTTATCTATACCGTTGGTACGATGTGATCGGAAGATATCAATCGAATTAAAATTATCCTTTTTTGTTTTAGTGATCCAACCTAGACCTGCTTCAATAGGAGAAGTAGTATCGTTAATATCATTTCCGTAAAGGCAATAGCCCATTTCCAGTCGCAACGTATCACGTGCACCTAATCCAACTGGGGTTACAGGAACTGCTGGGTTTGTAAATATCGCTTCCCATAAAGCCAAAAGTTGATCGCTATTTACATAAAGTTCGAAGCCGCCAGACCCTGTGTAGCCCGTTGCTGAGATCAATACGTTATCTAGTCCGGCTAAGGTTCCTTTTGTAAAAGTATAATAAGAAAGGCTGCTCAAATCTACTTCCGTTAATGGTTGTAGAAGCGCAATCGCCTGCGGGCCTTGGACAGCAAGTAATCCTGTCTGATCCGAAATATTGATCATTTTTGCATCAAAAGTATTCTGGTCTGCAATCCAGTTCCAGTCTTTTTCAATGTTAGATGCATTCACCACCAGCATATAAGCCTGTTCGCCTTCGGAACAATTATCTTCTGCTAGTCGGTATATTAATAAATCATCTACGATTCCACCAGATTTATTGGGTAGGCAAGAATACTGCGCATCGCCAATTTTTAGTTTACTAACATCATTGGAAGTGACGAGCTGTAAGAGGTCCAGTGCTTCTTTACCACGAACAATAAATTCTCCCATATGGGATACATCAAAGACACCTACTTTTTGCCGGACAGCAGCATGTTCGTCTTTAATTCCTTGATACGAAATGGGCATATTGTATCCCGCAAAACCAGCCATTTTTGCGCCTAATTTTTCGTGAATGGTTGTTAATGGTGTACTCTTCATTTTTTTATTATTGGTGTAATTTGGTTGATTTATTTGAATTAATTGGATCAGAAATTCTCTACTATACGCTTGTTAGTTAGTTGGCCTGTTAGCTTCCTTCTAACGCACTGATGCAATAGAAGGAAGCCAACTAGCTAACGGGCTAACTAGCCAATAACATTAATAAATTGCTAGTGAAATATCATAGACTCATTTGAGTTAATTTTGAATTTTAATATCTGTAATTCTATCTCCTATTTCTAACTGATTGACAATATCCATTCCTGATTTCACTTTTGCAAAAATAGTATAATTGCCATCCAAATGCGGTGTCGGAGAATGCGTAATAAACCACTGCGTACATTCCGTATGATTACCAGCGGAAGCCATTCCTACATATCCGGCATCATTGTAATAAGCCATTCCAAGTTCCGATCGAATGGTATAATCAAGGCCTCCATATCCATCTCCACGTGGACAACCACCCTGCGCAACAAAATTAGAAATTACTCTGTGAAAATTTTTGTTATCATAAAAATTATTACGAGCCAGCTGCACAAAATTAGCCACCGTTCCAGGAGCGTGCTGTAGTAGTAACGACAAGGTAATTTCTCCTTTTGAGGTAAAAATTCTTGCCTCGGCATCTGGATTAATTCCTCTAATTAAATCCCAATCAATAGGATGATTATAACGAGGAGGTTGATTGGTTACTCCAGTTGTATTATTAAAATAATCCACTGTTTTTTGGAGTTCATATTTAATTTCAATTTCTTTGGGCAACTCCAGTTTTGCCATGGCGGCTGTCATATAGTCTATGCTGTCCACCACTTCTATAAAACCCAAAGCAGGCATCCGTAGCACTTGGGCTGCGTAAGCGATCATCGCAATATCTCCTTTTTCAATTGCTTCCTGAAAATAGACCGCCAATTCTTTTTTTACTCGAGTAGCACTACCTCCAAAATATTTATCGAAATTTGGATTCATAGCAATCTGCGCCAATGCATCCACACTCGCCGACCGGATGATCGTTTGCTCTGACTGGTAACCTTTTTGGTAGATATATTTATAATTCCACCCATATTCTGATAAAGCTTTTAATAATCCTGCTTTTTCGTAAACATTGTCACCAGGCGCTTCAAATCTTGTTTTTATTTCTCCACTAATGTTATTGATGGTATTAACGAAATATCCTGGAACATGCCGGTTAGCCGCTCTAAGTAAATTATTACGGACTTGCCAAGAAAGCGTCTCTGCTTTTTTTGCGGTAGAAAAATAAAGGCTGGCTTCTCGTGCATTTCCATAGTCAATAAAAAATTGACTGGCAGCCTGAGCAATGTGTTGATTACTACTATTTAGCGCATTAAATACTAAATCTTTGACTGCCAAATAATCATAATTGCCCATCGCTCGAATCACATTTACTCGCACCCTAAAATCATCCGATTTTCCGTAAAGGTATTTGAGCGCTTCCAAGCCAACCGGCTTTTTGGTTTTTCCAATAGCGATAGCTAGTGCCTGCAATATCTGCGGATTGTTTTCCCGCTGTGCTACCTGATAAAATTTTCCCGCAAAAGTATCGAGCTTGATATTTTTGGTTCGATAAAGATAATTGGCTGCGATCAATCGAACTGATTCCGGATATCCTTTTTTCGTTAGCAGTTCTACCATACGGTTCGTGCCTACAAATGAACTGATTCCTCTGAGGGCATAACGATAGATGGCATATGCCTGTCCTTCTAATAGGAGCGTGTCACTTCGAAAATAATTTTTAACGCTACTGATATTATCCAAATAGTCCCCCGAGGCTGATTTACCAATCGCTTCCAAAACCGTCCGCTTAAATTTTTGGGTGGTTGCTAAGGTATCCGTAGCAAAAGCCTTGACTAATGCTGGGCCAGACTCTTCGTTACCAATTTGTCCTAAAGCATACGCAGCTGCTACCTTTACTTCTTGTACTTCATCCTCCAATAATAAAATCAACGAATCGATCACCTGTGGATCTTTATTGGAAGCAAACGAAAGGGCTGCAGCATAACGATAACTTGGGTCACGATGCTGAAAAAAAGGTAAAATACTATCCGTCAACAGCTGATCCTGATAAACGTATAGTTGTCGATAAACTGGATCTTTAAAATCCAAGTTGACATCAGTCAAAATTTCTTTTTTGGAAGGGATGCATTGGGTGCTAGTAATTATTAATAATATTCCCAAAAGCATTAAGCCTGGCAGTAGTTTTCTCAACATCGAAGGTCTTTGTTTTGTAGGTTGGTTGGATATTTTTGATTTAAAACTCTTCCCCAAATTCTTCATTTTCTTCGGCTATTTGTTTGTTCTTGGAAGTATCCTGAACGGCAGGACTTTCATCACCAAAAAAGTCATCATCACCAAAGCTTTCGTTCTCTTCTACGGGTTCCATATCATCAAAGTTGAGTGGGCTTTCTCCATCATAATCGTATTGTTCGCAATCTATTACGATCCCAAGATCTCCTGTTGGTTCGGCAAACCGAGCATTGACATCATAGTCTATCGTCTCATCTTCTTCCAGGCTACGTAATAACTTAGCAAAGAAAGGACGGGCCATCTTAGCGCCAATTCCTAAATTAAGACTACGGAATCTTACCCAGCGATTGTCTCCTCCCACCCAAGTAGTTACTACTAAATCAGGCGTTAATCCTACAAACCAACCGTCTACATAATTATTGGTCGTTCCGGTTTTTCCACCAATTTCACTTTTGATATTTCCAAAACCCGGTAATCCTTGATTCATGACATTTCTCATCATCTCGACCATTACGTAATTAGCATTGGGATTTAACGCTCTCCTTTCTTCTTGGATTTCTTCGTAAATAATTTGACCATTGCCATCCTCAATTCTATTGATAAAAACGGGTTTATTATAAATTCCATCATTGGCAAAAGTGGTGTAAGCTCCAGCCAATTCCTGAACAGTCAACTCACAAGATCCTAAGCAAATAGAAGGAGCGTGTGGTACTACATAGGTCCCATTGCTACGCTTTGCCTCCTTAGAAAGTCCCATGTTGTGGACCAGTTCTCTAACCGGCTCTGCATCACCAAGCTGTTTCATCAGATAAACAGAAATCGTATTCTTTGAATGTTGTAATCCTTTAAATAAAGTATAAGGCGCACCGCTATATTCTCCGTTTGCATTATTGGGTGTCCAGTCTTCTTTTAAATGAAAATTTCCTTCTCCTGTATGGATGGTATAAGGTAGGTCATAGACCTGCATACACGGAGAGACCGATTGTTGAGCAATCGCGGTAGCATAGATAAAAGGTTTAAACGTCGAACCTACTTGACGTTCAGAAGTAACGTGATCAAACTGGAAATACTTATGATTGATACCGCCCACCCAAGCTTTGACGTATCCTGTCCGTGGGTCTACGGCAATGGATCCTAATTGTAAAAACATCTGGTGATATTTAATCGAATCCAGCGGCGTCAATGTAGTATCTTTTTCCATTTGGTCGTTATAAGCAAACACCCGCATTTTGACTGGTGTACTAAAACTATCCGTAGCTGCTTTTCTTAATTCTCTAAATCTAGCCTTCACCTCTTTCCATTCGTCGGACTTCATCAGTTTTCGGTATTTAGCGGCCAATGGACTTCCCACTAATTTTCTCGAAACTAGTTTTGCAATGGTTCCTTTTTCTCGCTCTTCCAAAATCATTCGGTCAATATCGTGATCTCTCAATTCAAACCCATCCAATTTTTTAGCGGCGGTTTTTATAGCGGGTAATAGAATTTCACCTCGTAACCGTTGGTAACGATCTGACTCTCTGATGCTTTTTTGGAGTGAACGCGCTCGAATAGCTAAATCTTCTTCCATCTCTTCGGGTTCCATCTCTTCATCAGGGTCTTCATAAGTCCAAGGATCTTTTCCTCTCCAGTGTCGTTTGAAAGTTCTTTGTAGTTTTTCCATGTGTTTGTACATGGCCGCCTCGGCATGCGCCTGAATCTTTGGGTCAATAGTCGTATAAATTTTCAGTCCATCTCGATAGATATCGTAAGGTTCTCCACTGGTTTTTAAATTTTCGGGACGGTTAAGAATTCGATTTAGTTCTTTACGGAGTTCCATTCTGAAATAAGGAGCAGGACCATCCGCATGTGTTTTACGTCGAAAATTGCTCATATCCAAAGGGAGTACCCGCAAAGCATGATAGTCTTCTTGGCTCAAGTGTCCAGCCTTCTGCATTTGTTTCAATACTACTTCTCGCCGTTTGGTTGTAATCTCCGGCCGTCGAAGTGGATTGTAAAGAGATGGATTTTTTAGCATACCTACCAAGGTAGCCGCTTCTTCTATCCGCAAGGAATCTTGGCTGGTACCAAAATAGATTTCGGAGGCTGCTTTGATTCCATAAGCACCATTGGTAAAACTAAATTTGTTGAGATACATGGCCATGATCTCTTCTTTGGTATAACTACGTTCAAGCTTAACAGCCGTGATCCATTCTTTGAATTTACGCGTGCCTAAGGCAATCATTTTTTCTAAAAAATTCATGCCGGCAAAATTCCGATCAGAATAAAGTAACTTGGCCAACTGCTGCGTAATGGTACTTCCACCACCCGCGCTTTTTTGTCCCATCAATCCTGTCCGTACGATTACCCGAGAAAGGGCTTCGAAGTCAATACCGGAATGGCCGTAGTAACGTTCGTCTTCGGTGGCTATCAGCGCATTTACTAGGTGGGGAGATAATTGGTCAAAATCAACCGGGATACGATTTTCGACATAATATCGTCCGAGTACTGCTCCGTCGGCAGCATATACTTCAGAAGCAAAATTGCTATTGGGATTTTCCAATTCTTCGAAAGTAGGTAAATCTTGAGTAGAAAGAAAAACAAACAACAGGATCACTCCTAGTATGCCCAGAATGGTCAGTCCCCACATCAACTTGACGATTTTCCGGTATTTCGGATAACGTTGTTGACGGATCGATTTTCCGCTATCAGCGTTGTTATTTGGTTGATCCATATTGATTCAAATTTGTGTTTTCTCCAATCGTATGATAAGGAGAATGTTTTGGAACATATCCCTTATTTTCACAAATATACGCTTCATAAAGCCGATAATGATAAAATAAGTGGAAAATTCTACAGCTGACAGTAATAGTCAAGGCTAGCCTTAATCTCTTCCTCACTGGCAAACTGATTGAATAACGCTTCTCCGGGTGATTTTAGCATAGTAAAGTTGATTTCTGTTGTTTCGTTCTTTTTATCTTGCTGCATCAAAGCCACCAGTTTTGGGTAAATTTCTCTCTCAAAATCATATTTTCCATAGTGTTTTATCAAAAACTGGGTGATTTGATCCAAATCTGTGCGTGACAATCCTTTTTCTAAGCTCAAATAACTTTCACAAATCATCCCCGCCGCGATCGCTTCACCATGCAAAAGAGGTTTGTCCGTTTTAAGGGCATAGCTTTCCAAAGCGTGACCGATGGTATGCCCAAAGTTGAGCACTTTACGTAATCCAGACTCATAAGGGTCCGCTTCCACTATATTTTTTTTGATTAAAACAGATTTTTCTAAAAAACTAATGGCATTAGGGACATTTAGGCTTTCAAAACCTAAGAGCGTGTTCCACTGCTCTGCACTGGCAATTAGACTGTGTTTGATCACTTCCGCAAATCCACTTCGTAGCTCTCGTGCTGGAAGTGTTTTCAAAAATTCCGGCCAGATGATTACCGCAAGCGGATTCTTAAACAATCCAATACTATTTTTGATTTCCGCAAAGTCAATTCCTAATTTTCCACCCACCGACGCATCTACTTGCGATAATAAGGTGGTTGGCATTTGGATAAAATCCATCCCTCGTTTAAAAGTACTGGCGCAAAATCCACCCATATCTCCGATGACGCCACCTCCTAGGTTGATCGTCAAATCTTTTCGTCCGCCTCCTTGACGCATCATCTGTTTCCAAATTTCCGTGCAAGTGGCGATATTTTTATGAAGCTCTCCTGATTGGATTTCAATCACCGTATGAGGGATTGATCCTATTTCTTTTTCTAAAAAAGGTAGACAGTCCACCTTGGTATTTTCGTCCACAAGGATAAATATCTGGTTATAGTTTCCTTTTTGTAGATAGTCGCGAAGGTCCTCTCCGAAATCTCCGATATGAATTTGGTAGTCGTCCAGTTTGATGGTGCTCATGGGTACAAAGTTGTGCTTATTTCAGATTTAAGTGGTCGTTTTTTGAGGATCGTTGAGTAGAAAATAGTATTCGTGGGCTGCGGGTGAGTATTCGTGGGGATGATCACTGATTGAATCTTAAGTATAGACAGGTTGGTCTAGCAATAGTGCATATTGCTGTTATAATCTTTTTTGGTGGTAATATTCTTTCAGTCTTTGGTGAGCTACTTTGATGTGAAATGGTTTCATTATTTTTTTCTTTCTTTTAGTCCAGTTTCCTATTTGTGATATTATTTCATCGGTATCTTCAATACTTTCTTGCTTAAAAATAAAATCAACTGTGGCAAGTAATTCTAAACCATAAGGAGATTCAAACCCTTCAATTAAACTTTGAACATCCTTTAATCGTTTCTTTTGCTCATTGGTTAAATTTTCTTGGTTATATTTTTCAACCTTGTCAAAATTATTTAAATACACAGGTGTGCTTGGTTTTGTTTCTTCGTGGTTAAATTTGAGATAATAACCATTCAAATGCTTGATTAAATGCTGAAGTTTATGAGCGTATGGACCATAATGCCCCTTCTCATAGTTTAGGTTAAGTGGTTCTCCAAATCGTTGAAGAAAATATGCAATTTTTTGTGTTACTAATAAATTAATTGAATATCCAAGCACTTGATAGTCTTTTAGAGCAGTTAAGAGCATTGCTCTTGCAGGTGTCAAATTAATTATTTTTTTAGGCTTAATTACTTGATTATTAAACCCAGGTTCGAATATTATCACTTCTATTTCATTTTTTATTATTTCTAATTCTTTTAAAATAATAGGTTTGACTTCACTCCACTTTAGGCCTCCATTGCCACATCCTAAAGGAGGAATAGCTATTGAGTTAATCCCTTTTTCATGAATTGCTTTTACTAATTCTCTCATACCTACCTCTACAAATTCAATTTCAGACCTACCTCGCCAATGTTTTTTTGTTGGAAAATTAACAATAAGTTTAGGAGTTAATTGACCTGTATTCGTTATGAGTAAATCTCCAATATTAAACTTCTTATCTTCACATACTTGCTTATATATTTTGTAATTATTTGGAAAGGCTTTTTTGAAAGCTAAAGCAATACCTTTACCCATAACACCTACTGTGTTAACTGTATTAACCAAAGCTTCTGCATCGGCTTGAATTATATTGCCTGTAGTGTATTTAATCATTTTAATAGTAGAATTCTGGTTTCACAATAACATTACAAGTAAAATCATATAATGCAAATTTAGTTAAAATATTGGCTTTTACTGCTTCATTATAAACTCCAATTCCTACTATAGCTGATAATGGCAACTCATTATAAACAAGGAATTCTGCCTGTTTTCTTCTTTTTCTATCAGGATCACTTTCTGTATCATCCCATCTATTTAGATTTACTGTATCCCAATCTACTTCTTCTAGGCCGCCTTCATCATTAAAAAACTGAGACATTGAATGATATCCGTGTCCATCTGAAAAAACATACTGGCTTTCATTATTTTTTATTTTTTCAAAGGTGGTAACAAGATAGATTATCGTTTCGGGATCTCTTTTCGTAACTCCATTAAATCCTTTCTGAATTGAATATAACATTGGAGATCTTGTTCCAAAATAAAACGATACATAATCAGTAAAATTACCATTCGGTTTAATACTTATTTGCTTTAAACTTCGGCTACCAATTAATGTTGCATCACCGATCCCAATATAATTTGTATTAGAATCGGGACTACTCGGACAAGTTAATTTACCTGATTTCAATATGAAATCTAAATTATCAATATGAGTAATCCGATATAAATATATCCTTTCAGGTTTTGCCATTTTTTAGTTCTCCTTTTCTCGTTACCAATATCAACTAACTCAAGGCCGCACAATATCATACATCACCAACGTATGCGCCAACGGCTTCTCGGCAAATCGCGCTTTCGTCTCTGCCCAAGTAGCCTTAAACAATTCAGAATGACGATAATTATTTAACGCAGCTTCGTCCGTCCAAAAACTATAGGTAAAGACAATATTGGGTTGTGCCTTGTCCTGAAAAACTTCTAGGTAATGACATCCGGGAAAATTTCGAATTGACTTTTTTTTCTTTTCAAACATGGCGAAAAAATCCGCTAGTTCTTCTGGTTTAAAAGTCATTCTAACAATACGCTTAATCATTTTGAAAATCTATTTGAACGTGTTCGTCAATTCCCATCCCTAGCATACTAGAAGCTTTTCCTAGATTGATGGCAATTTCGAGATAGTTGGCAGAATTTACTAGACAGAGCATTTCACCTACCGGAACTTCCGCATAGTTTTGCTTGATGGTGGTTAAGGGTTCGTGTCGTTTGAAATATATTTTAAATGGTCTACCCTTCCCGATTTTTTCTAAGAGATCACCACTGATATTGGTGATGGCGTTTTCGTAATTGTCCACATGAATAACGGCACCTCGAATGCGATCAACGGTTGTTACAGGTTGGATACTAATTCTTTCTTCGATCGTTTCGATGGGAATACCAATTTCGTTAAACGGCATTTCACTCAAAATATGACGAACGCCTTTCGCAAAAACATCTCCAAGTGGATTCTCAGCCTTAGCATTGTAGGTCAGTTCGTAGACACTAGTCAGCTGCTCTTTATCGAATGCCAAAGCAAATAAACCGTTGTCCGGTCCAATGAAATAATGGTCATCATATCGGATCGCTAAAAAGCAATGATCCGCCGCATAAAAATTATTAACACTCACCAAATGAATCGTACCTTCAGGGAAATGTTGGTAGGAATTTTTGAGTACAAAAGCACCCTGAACTATATCGTAAGTTTTAACGTTATGGCTGATGTCAATCAGGTTGAGTTGCGGAGCTTCGCATAGCAACGCTCCTTTGATCGCCGCACTATAATAGTCGGTAGTACCAAAATCTGATATAAAAGTAACAATGGCCATACTTATAACGTTTTAAAAATTGTACCCGTAATGGTCAGCAACGCAATAAAATTTAGGTTAAATTTACCTTTGTTTTAAATAAGTATTGTTCCCAAACGGTCTATTCTCGACAAATGTACGCAGTCTGGCCCAAAACTTCCAATATCCAACGAAAGGATTCGTGTACTTTCTGATTAAAAAATTTAAAAAAATATATTCTAATTGAGTGAAATTATTTTAACTATTGACGGCATTGATCCTGTAGCACTCTACGGCGAAAAAAATGTCAAGCTGAATCTGATTCGTAAAGCCTATCCAGACATCACCATCACTTCCCGTGGGAATAGTCTAAAACTGACTGGGGACAAAAAACAAACACAAAAAGCAAAGAGCAAATTTGAAATGATGGTTCGTCTGTTACGAGAGCAGCACGAACTAAGTGTCCAAACGGTAGAAGAATTAATCGGTGGAGCAAATCCTTTTGAAACGAGATTAAGCAATGGAGACAGCAACGCTACGCTGGTACACGGTCGAGGTGGAAAAGCCATCAAAGCAAAAACGGTTAATCAAAAAAGATTAATTACTTCTTCTGATGAAAACGACATCGTTTTTGCACTCGGACCTGCAGGAACAGGAAAAACTTATACTGCCGTAGCCTTAGCTGTTCGTGCGCTGAAAAATCGCGTCGTAAAGAAAATCATTTTGACTCGTCCTGCCGTAGAAGCGGGTGAAAGTCTTGGTTTTTTACCAGGAGATTTAAAAGATAAAGTCGATCCCTATCTTCGTCCGTTATACGATTCTTTGGATGATATGCTGCCGTTAGACAAGCTAAATTATTTCATGACGAATAGAATCATCGAGGTAGCGCCTTTGGCTTTTATGCGGGGACGAACGCTAGACAATGCCTTTATCATTTTGGATGAAGCGCAGAACGCTACTTCTATGCAAATCAAGATGTTTCTGACTCGGATCGGTCCTTCTGCCAAATGTATTATCACAGGTGACCTTTCTCAAATTGATTTACCATACAACCAAAAATCTGGACTCCGCCATGCGATGAATATTCTCAGTGACGTCAAGGGGATCGGTATTGTGAAATTAACGGCTGAGGATGTGGTGCGTCACCGACTGGTGAAGGAAATTATTATTGCTTATGACAAATCCGATCAAGCCAGACAACAACGCCGGGAAAAAGAAAAGTTAGAACGCGAAGCAGATAAAAAAAGTAAGACGGATAAGCCAGAAGAGAATATTTAGTTAATTTGTCTGTCTTTGGTAGATTTTCTATTATATGCCTGTTAGCTAGTTCGCTTATTGGCTAACCAGCCAATAGCAATAATAGTTATTTTTCCAATTTTCCTACATTCAACAATATTAAAGATGACCAGTAAAGTTACTTATCAAAACAATCTTAGGACCACCGCTGTACATTTACGTTCGGGCAACGAAATTTTAACAGATGCACCGGTGGATAATCGTGGAAAAGGGGAAGCATTTTCTCCTACTGATCTATTCGCCACTTCATTGGGCAGTTGTATTTTGACCATCATGGGAATTAAAGCTGCGGACAAAGAAATTGATATGACCGGTGCGACTGCCGAAGTAAATAAAATCATGGGTAGTAATCCTCGTAGAATCACTCGTTTAGAAGTAACGATTCAAATGCCTAGCAATGATTATACTGAAAAAGAGAAAAAAATATTAGAGGCCGCAGCGCACGGTTGTCCCGTTGGTAAAAGCCTGCATCCAGATCTAGAAGAAATCATCCAAATCAATTGGTGAACCTTGAGGCTACTCCTAAAAGTAAAAATCTAAATTTATGACTTTTCGGAGCAGACTCAACCTTCGTTATAAAAAAGCCCTGACCAGCTAATTTTTTACATTTTATTTTTATGATTTACCAATTAAAAAAAACGGACCCAACGATTGTTGGAGACATTACGCTGGACGGCTCAAAAAGTATTAGTAACCGAGTGTTATTGATTAACGCTTTGTGTCAAAACGAGTTTAAGATTGCTCGACTATCAACGTCCAAAGACACAACAACACTGCAGCAACTGCTCACGCTCAACGAGGGCACTTACGACGCAGGAGCGGCCGGAACCACTTTTCGTTTTATGACGGCGTACCTAGCCTTACAACCTGGCACCCAAATTCTGACGGGCTCCGAACGAATGAAACAACGTCCGGTGGGCGTGCTAGCAGAAGCGTTGAATGAACTAGGCGCCGATATTCGCTTTTTAGAAAAGCCAGGCTATCCGCCTTTGTCGATTGGTCCGGGTAGTTTTGGTTCTATTGACGAATTGCGAATTCCTGCGAATATCAGTAGTCAATTTATTTCAGCATTATTGATGATTGCACCGGTCTTGCCCAATGGTTTGACTTTGCATTTGGAAGGAGAGATTGTATCGAGATCTTATATTCAGATGACCCTGAGTTTGATGGCCCACTTTGGCGTGGATGCAGAATGGGTAGGACCAACAATAAAAATAGAAAAGCAAGCCTACCATGCAAAAGATTTTACGGTGGAAGCAGACTGGTCGGCAGCTTCTTACTATTATGCTTTAGCGGCGTTTTCCAAGGACCTTAATCTTCAATTGGGAGGTTTATTCGAAGATAGCTTACAAGGAGATTCTGTACTGGCAGAGATGATGACTCAATTTGGAGTGGAAACAGAATACGTGGCAGACGGCGTAATTTTGACCAAGGGGAAAACTTCTTCTGTTGATGCTTTTCAATGGAATTTTATCAACTGTCCAGACATTGCACAGACCCTCGCAGTGGTTTGTGGAGGACTTGGAGTCGATGGTTATTTTACTGGACTTAGCACTTTAAAAATAAAAGAGACTGACCGTGTTCAGGCACTACAAAATGAATTGCAAAAGGTGAACGTTAGTTTTTCGGAAACCGAAGCTCGTCAGGGGGTTAGTTGTCAAGTAAACGGAACAGCGAAATTGGGAGAACCTGTCTTTGCGACTTACGAAGATCATCGGATGGCGATGGCATTTGCTCCATTTGCTATCTTTGGAACCATAAAAATCGAAGAACCGATGGTTGTGGTAAAGTCTTATCCAGATTTTTACGAGGACTTAAAGAAATTAGGATTTACGGTAGAAAGCCTATAATATAAATGAAGGAAACGATTGATCGAAAAAAACAAATCTTTCAGATAAAAAATCTGACAAAGATTAAGCAGCAGTTATTTCGCTGGGCACAGGGCTTCGATCCTGTTTGTTATCTGGATAGCAATGCTTATGGTCAACAGTTGTATGGAACTTATGAAGGTTTATTGGCGGTGGGTCAGCAAAATCAAATTTCCTATAATTTTAGTAAAACCGATCCTTTTGAATTATTAAGAGATTTCCATAAAAAAACGAGTGGATGGCTATTCGGTTATTTGAGTTATGACTTAAAAAATAAAATCGAAAAACTCGTCTCCCATAATTCGGATCATATTCAGTTCCCAGAAATGCATTTTTTTGAACCCATTTATTTGATAAAAATATTTCGGGATAAATTAGAAATAAACAGTCGTAAAGAAACACCCGCTGACCTCTGGAAAACCATCCAAGCAACCCCAACCTCTCCTCTACTTAACGTTCCATTAATCGATCCAACTGAAATAAAATCTAGAATCAGTAAAGCTGATTATTTAAAAACCATCGAACAAATAAAAAGAAATCTTTTGCTCGGTGATATTTATGAAATGAATTTTTGCCAAGAGTTTTACATTCAAAAGATCGGCCTCGATCCCGCTATTTTTTTTGAAAAATTAAATAAAATCAGTAAAGCACCTTTTTCTGCTTTCTACCGAAAAAATGATAAATATTTACTCTGCGCCAGTCCCGAACGCTTCCTCAAAAAGCAAGGACAACAACTTATTTCACAACCCATCAAAGGGACTATCAAACGAGGAAAAACTACCAATGAAAATAAAAAATTGACCCAAAAATTATTTGTTAGCAAAAAAGATCGATCCGAAAATGTGATGATTGTAGACCTAGTCAGAAATGATCTTTCACGAACTTGTGTACCAGGTACCGTGCAGGTAAAAGAACTGTTTGGAACTTATCCCTTTGCCCAAGTCAATCACCTAATTTCAACAATTACTGGAAAACTGAGGCCATCCCTAGATTTTATGGATGCGCTTAAAAACGCCTTTCCAATGGGATCAATGACTGGGACTCCTAAAATCCGGAGTATGGAATTAATTGAGCAGTATGAACAATCAAAAAGGGGTCTTTATTCAGGAGCGGTTGGATATATCACTCCGGAAGGTGATTTTGATTTTAATGTAGTCATCCGGAGCATGTTATATGATGCGGCCAGCCAGTACCTTTCTTTTCATGTAGGCGGAGCGATTGTGAATGACTCTATTCCAGCGCTTGAATACGAGGAATGTCTGCTCAAGGCGGCAGGAATACGTCGAGCCTTGTGTGAGAAATGATAAGAAATTTGGCGTTAAGATCATCTGTACCCACTAATAATTCCACTAGCAAAAGAGAAATAAGGTGAATATGACAACTCTATTCAATTTATAGATGTTATCCAAAAGTCTGTTCTTTCCTGTACTTTACTATCAAGATTAGCTCCCCCCTCAACCAATTACCTTCCTCGTTTTTGCTTAATTTTGCTTATCATGAATATCTATTTCAACGATACAATGGCTTTTATACGAAAGTTGACCATCCGGCGACTTTGGAACATCACCAAGGTGTTTGTTTCCTTCTATGTGACCAAATGGACGCGTAAGCCCATTCAGTGGGGAATGCCAATGACCATCAGTATGGAACCGACGACTGCCTGTAATTTGCGATGTCCCGAGTGTCCCAGTGGGCTACGAGCTTTTAGTCGTCCTACCGGAAATTTAAAGGAAGATTTTTTTCGAGATACGATCGACGAGTTGCACAAGGATTTGCTTTACCTAATTTTCTATTTTCAGGGAGAACCTTATATCAATCCAAAATTTTTGGAAATGGTGAAATATGCCGACGAAAGAGGTATTTACACCATTACTTCTACGAATGCCCATTTTCTTAACGATGAGAATGCTCGTAAGACGATCGAGTCCGGTCTAAATCGATTAATTATCTCCGTGGACGGAACCACGCAAGAGGTCTACGAAAATTACCGAAAGGAAGGCAAGTTAGAAAACGTTCTAAAAGGTGCTCGAAACGTGGTCAAGTGGAAGAAAAAATTAAATTCTAAAACACCTCATATTATTTTCCAATTTTTGGTTGTCAAACCAAACGAACATCAGATCCCTGAAATTTATAAACTGGCCGAAGAAGTTGGCGTGGACGAAGTAAAATTAAAGACGGCACAGGTTTACGATTACGAACATGGTAACGACTTGATTCCTACCATTGATAAATATGCGAGATACCGGCAGACCACTGATGGTACCTATGAAGTAAAAAATGAATTACTGGATCATTGCTGGAAGTTGTGGCACGCCTGTGTTATCACTTGGGATGGGTTGGTCGTACCTTGTTGCTTTGATAAAGATGCCACGCACCGACTAGGAGATTTGAAAAAAAGAAGTTTTAAAGAAGTCTGGCAAGGGCCAGCTTATCAAGGTTTTAGAACACAACTTTTAAAAGGTCGGGATCAAATTGATATATGTAAAAACTGTACGGAAGGTTGCAAAGTTTGGGCGTGATAAACGATCCAAAAAAATTCCCTTTAAACAAAATTAAATGCTTAAAGGGAAAAGGTGTGTTACAAAAGCTGTATTAGGAAATCCTAATAAGCTTTGGGACAATGGTAAAATTAAAAATTATATTGAAAGCATACAATCTTTTCTATTCTTTTTTATTAACACTATTTTTTGAAAAAATTCTAATATTAAAATGACAAAATCCATTGTTAGTTATAACGTAAACGGTATTCGTGCAGCAGTGAAAAAAGGATTCCTGGATTGGATGAAAGACGGACAATACGATATTATTTGTTTACAGGAAACTAAATGCCAGCCCGATCAAGGTCCTATTGAAGAACTAGAAGCGATGGGTTATCATCATTGTTGGCACAGTGCAGTAAAAAAAGGCTACAGTAGTGTCGCTACTTTTTCGAAAACAAAACCAGACCTTGTGGTAGCAGGTACTGGAATGGAAAAGTATGATCTAGAAGGTCGCGTATTGCGAACCGATTTTGGAGATACCACTATTCTAAATTGTTATTTTCCTTCGGGGTCCAGTGGCGAAGTAAGACAGGCTTTTAAGTACGAGTTTTTGGATGATATTTACGATTGGGTAAAGAAACTCAAAAAGAAAAGGTCGAAGTTAATTGTCGTTGGGGATTATAATATTGCCCACGATGATATTGACATTCACAATCCAAAAGGAAATCAAAAATCCTCAGGATTTCTGCCAGAAGAACGAGCCTGGATGACCAAGTGGCTGAAAAGTGGTTTTACAGATAGTTTCCGGACTTTGCATCCCGAAAAACAGGAATTCAGCTGGTGGACTTACCGCTTTAATTGCCGTGCGAAAAATAAAGGCTGGCGGATCGACTACCAATGTGTTACGGATAACCTCAAAGATCAACTAAAGACCGCTCGACAATTGGGTGATGCGGTGCATTCCGATCACTGCCCAGTAATGATAGAAATTGATTTTTAGATTTTTGAAAATATGATATGACTCCAAATTACTTGCCCTCTTCAAACGCGTTTGAAGAGGGCAAATAATTTAAATCAAGTGGCAAAAATTCTATTTCTCGATTGGCTGCGGGTTATTAATCTGTTCCAGTAATTCCGTGGTCGGACCATAATCTATGGATTCTTTTTCAGCAATCGCAATCGCTTTCTTAGCCATTTTAATTGCTTTTCGCTTTTTGCCAAGACTCTGGTATAAATGTGCCAGTGTATCATTATTATAATAATTGCTATCGAGCTTGATCGATTTTTTCGCAAACTTTACAGCTTGTTTAAGTCTACTTTTATCTTTGGAGATGCGAAAGAAAGTCCAAGCTGTTTCGTTTAGTTCAGCTTGATCGTCGGCCTTATATTTTTTATAATAAGTTGTTGCCGCATCCATATATTTTTCGCGATCTCCAGCTTGGCGGTAGTACGTCATAGAAAAGCGCGAGGTCATCTGCTCTGCACGATCGGGATAGGCTTTTTTGAATAGTCGTTCGATTTGTGCCAGTCCACTATCGTCTTTCGTATCTTCGATCGAAGCATAGATTACTTCTTGTACCTTCGACATTACGGCATTTTGTCCGTACATATCTGCAAAGGATTTTTTATTATCTAACAAGTAATCAAATAATTCAGAATTGGCGTCTACAATATTAGCAAAAAGAAATTCTTGATTTTCTTCTGTTCCCCAATCTTCCTGCGTCTTTAAATATTCGAGTGCAATATCATCGTGACTACCGTCCGCAATATCGTAACGAATTTTGGTATATTTTTTTAAAAATTCCGGATTTCGATCACCATCATGATATTGTTTTTCGAAAGCTGATAATCGTCCCGATGGATCAACCGCTTCGTTGCCGAGCGCTATAAATTGCGTTACATCATGGTAACCAGCTGTACGGTGCATGATTTTTCCATTACCATCAATAAATAAAAAAGTAGGAAAAGCATTGACATTATAATCCCTAGCCAATTTAATTCCCTGACCTTTTTCCATATCCATTTTTACATTGATAAACATGGCATTGTAGAAACTCCCTACTTCCATTTGTGGAAAAACATCTCGATCCATTTTTTTACATGGACCACACCAAGTAGTATAGGCATCGACAAAGATTAATTTATCCTCCGCTTTGGCTTGTGCCAAAATGGCGGACCAATCGTCTTTTTTGAAGATAATACCATCACTTCCTTGGGCCATCAAGCCAATACTTATCAGACAAAGTAAGATGAGAAGATTTAATTTTTTCATGTTCGTTTGATTTATAGAATGCTGCTATCGTCCCAAAGACTGAATGAATTGCTCTGCGGCTTTTTCTTTCGCCACGTCTCCTTTGGCCATTTTTTTGGCTTTTTCTGCTACTTTCATGGCATCTTTAGACTTGCCCATTTTTTTCAAAATTTGGGCCTGCGTAAAATAATAGGCAATATCGGTGCCACTACTGGCGGCAGATTTAGCGTATTTCTCCGCCTGTTTCAGTGCCTTTGGATTTTTACCATATTGTTTAACCAGTGTTAAGGCCAGTTTGTGCAGGTTATCGGGATTTTTCTTATAGACTTTTGCCAGGTTTTCCGCTGATTTCAGATAAGCAGCTGGTTCTTGGTCAGCTGCGTGGTAACGCATCGCATGTGTATGCTCAAAGGCAATGGCTTTTTCCGGCGCGTGTGCTTTTAATTTGGTAGTAGCTTCTGTGATCAAATCATAATATTTATACTCGATTGCTTTGTCAGCCGTTCGCATGCATGCCGCTTCGATCCGGTCGTTAACTTCTTGTGCAGAGGTCAGCTCAACGATGGCAGACTTGTGCTTTGTCAATAAATCAAAAATGCGGGAGTCGGCCTCAATGGTCGCTTCTAAAATAAATTTTAGATTTTCCGCCGTAGTTAAATCCTTTTGTGATTTGATATAGTCGTTCGCTATTTTAAGACTTGGCTTACCCGCTTTATTGAGCGCTTTAACATAATTATACACAAGATCGTAATCTCTTTTTCCTTCCTTATAGGCAGCCTCGTAATCGCCACTTTTATCATTTTTTTTCATGGCCATTTGTCCCAATTGGATAAATTGTTCCGGATTTTTTCCGCCTTTGGTAACATGCGCTACCTTCCCGTCTCCATCAATATAGTACAGCGTTGGAAATGCTGAGACAGGATATTTTCTTTGAAATTTTCGACCGGGCATTTTTTCCATGTCGATTTTCATGTTGACGAAGTTTTTATTATAAAATTCGCCGACCGCATCCTGAGTAAATACTTGTTTGGACATCCGCTTACACGGTCCACACCAAGTGGTATAAGCATCGACAAAAATTAGTTTATCTTCTTTTTTAGCTTTCTCCAAGGCCTCTTGCCAAGTGCCATGAAAAAAGTCAATACCGCCTGCTTGTACGGAAGTAGCAGCGAATAAAACGAGGAGACTAAAAATGAGTTGTTTCATGATGGATTAGTTTATTATTTTCTTTGCTAAGAAACTAGTAACAAATAAGTTTCCAGTTTAGACGCCTCTAAAATAATGATATTCTAAGATACCTGCTACTAAGGAGTACAGATAGATGGTCCGCCAAGACCGGAAGGACGAAATTTAACAAAAATCTAACAGTTTTGGGTGGATTTACACAGGTAAAGACTTAGAGCTTGTCTAAACTTCTATTTAATTGCCAGCAGTTGATGGGCTGGAAAATGGTGAAATAGTAATAGATAATAAATCGGTATGAGAACCGTGGAAAACGTTGAGATCAACGGGGCCTTCGATTCCTGCGATACTTCCTCGATTACCATATTGCCAAAAATCCCAGTTTTTATTTTCAGATAAAGTAGGCATTTTCTTAGCATTATAACGGGCAATCCATAAGGTATAATCGGCAAAATCTTCTGCTAAATATTGGTTATAATATTTCATATTGGTATAAATAATCGGTCGAACACCAAAAGCTGATTCTACCATTTCTAACCATATCTTTAACCGGGCCACCATTACATCTTTGTTGACATCATCCAATACTTCCACGTCTAATACGGGTGGTAAATCACCGTATTTAAGATCTACTTTTTCGATAAAATGCTGTGCTTGGGCAATGGCTGAAGTGCCAGGCCGGAAAAAATGATAAGCTCCTCGAATGATGCCCGCGTTTTCCATTTCGACCCAATTTTGACAAAAAAGCGCATCACTAATCGATTCTCCTTCTGTGGCTTTGACAAAACCAAAATCAATCCCTTCCGCTGCTACCTCATACCAATTAATCTCCGCTTGATAGTGAGAAACGTCTACTCCATGCACCGAAAAGTTGGGCATTCTTTCTGTCACCTGATTACAGGAAAAGAAAGAACTTGTTGTTAGAATAACAAAAATGAGTACGTATCTCATGTAATATGATTGACTACCTATTTTTTAATGGAAAATAACACCAAAAAGTGATGTGATGTGTGTCTTATTTATAACGTAAGATCAGCAAAAAATTACATATTTTCCAATCCATTTTGGTGTTTTGAACGCTAACCGACACTTGTTTTTTGGGGAAATGATACTTCCGAAATGGCAGTATCCCATTTTTTTAGACAATTTTTGTACCGAGATTCAGCTTTTTCAAAAATATAGGTGGGAGTTCCGTTTTTAAGGTATTTTCGTACTAAATTTAAAATTTCACAAAATTTTATCTATGCCCAATTTAAGGCAAGTATTTCTCAGTCATCTGGCGCAAACTAGTGAATTTCCGATGTTATTGGAGATTGAGCGAGGAGTCGGAATTTATCTTTACGATCCGCAAGGTAAAGCTTATCTCGATTTGATTGCAGGTATTGGTGTTAGTGCGCTTGGACATTGTCATCCTGAGGTGGTAGCAGCCATCCAAGACCAAAGTGAGCGATATCTGCATACGATGGTTTACGGTGAATATTTATTAAGCCCACAGGTGAACTTAGCGAAAGCACTGACAGATTTATTACCGGATTCTTTAGATAGTGTGTATCTAGTCAACTCCGGAACGGAAGCGACAGAGGGTGCCATGAAATTAGCCAAACGCTATACTG
>CAZYAC010000034.1:0-1851 GCA_964645475.1 uncultured Saprospiraceae bacterium
TGGATTTATCCAAAGCATGCGCAATTTCCTGATAAGTAATGGTAATTTGTTTGGGGATACCCGTCATTAAATCTCTTCCGTTTACCGCATAATCTTCTGGTGGGGTTTCTAATTCGGGTAAGGCAGATCCAACGTTAATTTTTATTTGCTCAGCGGTACGTTCTCCGATCAAGATGTTATGTTGCCGTTTCATATAATTCATAATATCGGCGGTAAATTCATCTCCAGCTGTACGAATAGATTGATCACAAACAATTCCGGAAAGTGCGATGACCGCGATCTCCGTCGTTCCTCCTCCTATATCAATAATCATATTTCCAATCGGCTCTTCCACATCCAGACCAATTCCTAATGCTGCGGCCATCGGCTCATGGATGAGATAAGTTTCCTTAGAGTCTACGTGATCAGCAGAATCAAAAACGGCTCTTTTTTCTACTTCGGTAATCCCTGATGGAATACAAATCACCATTTTCATATGGGTGAAAAACTTTCGTTTATTTCCCATCATATTAATCATGCCTTCAATCATACTCTCCGCTGCCTGAAAATCTGCAATTACTCCATCTTTGAGTGGACGAACCGTTTTTATATTTTCGTGCGTTTTCTCATGCATCTGCATCGCTTTCATACCCACAGCAATGGTCTCCCCGCTACGACGGTTGATGGCAACGATGGAGGGTTCATCGATTACTATTTTCCCATCCTGAATAATTAGCGTATTGGCCGTTCCTAGGTCAATCGCAATTTCCTGTGTAAAAAAGCTGAATAGTTTCATTAAAAGTCTTCCCTATTTATGAGCGTTTGTGTTTTATAGTCTGATTGCTAAATGAGAGGCAGATTAATTTGTCTTAAACATATTAAAAAAATATATTCTATGAAAACATACATTCATCTTGCAATTTGCAAAAGAAAACAAATTTTGTCTAAATTAATAAATTATTCCCAGCTTATAATGAGAAGTTGGGTAAAAAAAGGGGATCACGTGGTTTTAGGGTTAAAAACTAATGAACCATTTGATACTTCAGCTACGGACACAGCCCAAATTGTCGTTTTTTGTGATTTAGCGATAAGATTAACCAAAATTACAGAAAACGACCGAAGAAGAATTTATGTCGCTAGCCAGAAAAAAATGAGAAATGATTAGTTGCTTATTATTTATTTCAGCAAAGTTAAAATGTGAAGATCCAGATAGTGACCTATTGTCAATCGCTCAATTCCATGATGCCGGTTTTTCCAGCGTCTACGTGTGCTAGAATTCCGAGGGTTAGGATGGGATTAGTCTTTCAATAAAATTATCCTTCGAATTATGGAACCTCTTTCACCTTTCAACCAAACAAAATAAATACCATTTGAAAAACTGGATAAATCAATTTCTGTATCAAAGACACTTGAATTTTTATTGAAATCCATAAAATAAACTCGTTGTCCGATGCTATTAAGTATTTGAATATCAAACAGTCCACGAAAGGCGGAATCCCAATTTAATTTGATAAATTGAGTTGTTGGGTTTGGAGAGATTATTAGGTTTTTAGTACCAAGTAATTGTTTTGTTTGCGTTGTCATAATTTCAAAATCAATCATTGCGGTACATCCATTTCCATCTTGGACCGTCAATGTATAAAATCCAATTTCGAGATTATCAAAAACAGGTGAGGGTTGAAAATTTTGACCATCAATACTATAACTATAAGGAAAAGTCCCTCCGGTAACTGATGTGGTAGCTGTATTTTCTGAAACATTAACTACTGGATTAATTACATCTGGTGACACAATGGCGATAGGATTGGTAGAAAAAGTTTCTTGATTGCTATCCCTAATAGTGAATTCTATAATTCCAGCGGATATACCTGT
>CAZYAC010000034.1:1951-21409 GCA_964645475.1 uncultured Saprospiraceae bacterium
TTTCTTGATTGCTATCCCTAATAGTGAATTCTATAATTCCAGCGGATATACCTGTAAAAGTCTCAACAGATTGAAAAGGGCCATTATTCAGGCTATATTCATAGGGAGGTACACCTCCATTAGCGATAATAGAAATTACACCATCAGTATCACCAAAACAATTTAACCCATCTACAAGAACAAAACTTCCAGTTAGCATAGCAGCTTCTATCGTAAAATGATATTGTTGATTGGGCAACCAAGTAGTCGCTTGATTGACAATATCAAAGTTAAAATTATCCACAAAATTGGTTGTTCCATTGTGGACATAAGACAACTCATTTTCATTAATTTGTTTTTGTGTGAATTCATCTCCCAAGTTTAATGTTGTACCATTATTCAAAAGTTCTCCTGTAGTTGGGATGGATCTTAAGATATAGCGTAAATCTTCCGGAAGACTTCCTTCGCTGGTGGCCAAGAGATTTATATCCGAGAATATAACCGTTCCTCCATTGGCTAAATTACTTGGAATATTATTTTCCAAAACTATGGGGGCGACGGGGCCAGGAGGTGTGCAAACGCTAATACTCCAACTGGTCAAGTCTCCTGCGAAATCCGCTGCTGAATCAACTATTTTTAAGGTCCACTCTCCTTCTACCCCTTCGGTAATCAATTCAGATAGTGTTCCTCCAAATGGTCGGTAACTTCTGATTAACGGCTGGTTGAAGGGAATGGTGTCACAATCTAAATCTAATTCTTCACTAGAAAAAATAGCCTCGTCATCAAAGGTCAAACTAAGAGGTCCTTGAAATCCACAACCAAAGGTGGATTCTGGAAAACCTGGTCTATCGAATAAAATTAAAGATTCGCCGTGAGGAGATTCTAAAATGGCCGTAAGGTCTCCTATATAAAAATGATTAATATCGAGGTGGATACTAAAGTTTAGAATATCCTCCAGATTGGATAAGGTAATCACCGAAACCATCGTGTCCAAGGTACCATCTGGAATAATTAAGTCAATTTCACTATTGGGATAAGATGGACATTCAGTAGATGCTACTTGAAAAGCCCATACCGGTGAGTATTCACTTCCACCACAACGATTAACAGATTTCACTCGCCAGTAATAAAAACCAGGTTCCAATAATTCTGAAATAGAAAAACTATTTTGATTAAGGGATTCATTAAATATAGTGTTGATATCAAAAGATGGATTTGTGGCTATTTCTAAGTTGTAATAGTAGCTGTTGTCCACTGGATTCCAATCAATGTTAATCTCCTCAGTGGTAAATATAGAAGCATCTAAAGGAGCAACTAGTGTCGCTATTTCTGGTAAATCTTCGATAAGGTCTACCGTAATATTTTTCGATTTCGTAAGACTATTCGTAGTGGCATTTATTGCGAATGGATAAACACCAGAAGGTACTCCTTCAAAATTTAATGTTATGGTTACCAAGCTAGTCGGATCTACTATATTTGAAGGAGTATAATTGAATTCGACGCCATTTGGTAGTCCTTCTAAACTTAAAGTCACTTCTTCAGAAAAGTCAGCAATACTTGCCAAGGTAACCTTAATCTCCATGAGTGATGAGGAAGCACAAAGGCTATCAAAAGCTATATTTGTATCAAGATATAAATCTGGAACAATGGTATTGATATATCTAGCTGTAACAAAATTCCCTTGAGATCCTGTAAATTGAGTACGACCTACTAATAAGATTTTACTATCTGGCTGGGTAACCATATCAAAAGCAAAATCGTCTTGACTATTAATGTCTGTTTGAGTAATTCCATTTTGATTAAAAGTACTATCACGGGAACCATCTGGTAAGTACCGAACAATAGCAAAGTCTCTTCCGTCAGGGTTATTTCTACCAAAGCCTCCAGCTAGAATTTTTCCGTCGCTTAAGAGTTCTAAGCCTCTGAGTCCTGCACTACCAGTCCCGACTGCGGTTTTTACAACTCCATTATTTCCAAAAGAAGGATCAGGCATACCATCAGGCAAATATCGAGCTAATGAAAAATCCGTAAAAGAACTGCTAGATATTATATCTCCAGCAGCTAAAATTCGTCCATCGGGATAAATCGCTAGATTACAAAAACTGTTCTCGTTATTAGATAGGTTCGCATCGACAATTCCTTCTTCTCCAAAGGAGGTATCAAGAATTCCATCGGGTGAAAATCGGATAAGAATTGAGCGACCAATTGGAGATGAAGAACCAGCACATACAATTTTTCCATCTGGCTGTAACGCCACATCGAGAAGTCGTTGATCCCAGCCATCTGGATTAATAGCCGTAAATCCTTGCTCTCCAAAACTGGTGTCGACACTTCCATCGGCCAGATATCGTATAATTAGATAAGCGTCATCATCATCTAAGGAATAAGAACCTACCGCTAGGATTTTTCCGTCATTTTGTATCAGTAAATCCAAACCTTGGGAATCAGCTTCAGGAAAGTCTTGTAATAAAAACCCATTATCACCAAAGGAACTATCCAACATTCCATCTGCGGTCAACCTAACCAAATAGAATGTACTATTCGTAAGACCAATAAAGACAATTTTATCATCGCTTTGTAATTCGGCCTCTGTTACAAAAAATGGAGATCCGAATGGACCGTTAATTAATATGGAACCATTTTCTCCAAAACTTGTATCTAAAGTGCCATCTGGATTAAGTCGGTTAACAAGGGGTTGACCACTTGCCCAATCTGTTGCACCTACATTTACGATTTTTCCGCTAGACTGAACTAAAACCCCCATGAAGGTCTCATTTCCGAAAATACTATAACTAGAAACAACCAATCCATTGGTTCCAAACTCAAGATCAAGATCTCCTGGTTCTTGACCATGAAGATGAATTGAAACTAAAAATAGTAGTATGGAGAAAATTATAAGCTTTAAATCTGACATCAAATTATTTTTTAATTTGGTGAAAAGTCAACAGCGAAATGTAAATATTTTTAAGACCTAAAGGTATAATTTTTAACAGAAAAATCAATTAGACCTAAGATGGTAATTTTTGTTTATCGTCCCCACTGTAAGGACAAGTGATATTACAAAAAGAAATTGAACAAAAAGAGTTGATTGATTTAAGTAGTTTACTCGCAGGGCTTTATCTACTAGAAATCTTTTTAAGGTTATGATGTTGTACAAAATCTCTAGATTCCTACCGTTAACTCCCAAAAATCTTCTTTTCGAAAATATTTTTGTGCTAAATCTCTCAATTCCTGAGGAGAAATTTGTTGAATGGTTTTCACCAGATTCTCAAAATGATGCTCCGGCATTCCTTCCGAAACTGTTTCTTTCACCACATTGATAATATTGAGTGGTCCGTCCAGCATCGTCAATAAACTTCCCAATAAATAATTACGGACCATCAGCAATTCTTTTTCGCTCACTAGATCATTTTGCAAGACCTCCATCTGGTGATAAATTTCTTTGACCGTTTTTTTAGTTAAGTCGTTACTGACTTCTGTTCCAACATAAAAATAACCATCGAACATCATGGTATCCATTGAGGAAAAAATATTATACGTATAACCTTTCTTCTCTCGTATATTTACCATTAACCTAGAACCAAAATAGCCGCCAAAGATAGTGTTGAGCACGTACATTCCGTGAAAATCTGGGTGAGCCCGATTAAATAATTTACGTCCAATACGAACGGCCGTCTGAACGGCGCCAGCATGATGGAGGTGTTCTTTTCTGACGCTAGTCGGTAGTTCAGGAAAAGGTACCCGTTCTTTTTTGACTCCTTGAGGAATCTCTCCCAGATAACGATCCACCTTTTTAAGTACGTGATCATCAATTTTACCACTTAAAAATATCATAGTATTACCAGCAACCATGCTCTTTTGGTGATGCTTTATCAAATCGTTACGATCCAATTGTTCATAAAGAACTGGTTCACTATTATATCCATAGGGATGATCTTTACCAAAAATGTTTTCTGTAATTATACGGTAAGCAACCGTATCGTTTTTGGACAAATCAATTTTTAACCGCTGTTGACTATTGGCGATAAAGGCGTCTATTTCTTCTTGCGGAAAATTAGGTTCACAAATTATTTCACCTAATAACGGCAGCAACGAATCTAGGTGTTTACTAAGACTATAAAATGTAATGTTGGTCGTGTCTAAGTTGACTGGAATATTAATGGTACCACCATAAAAATCTATTTGCTCCGCAATGTCGGAAGCCGATTTACGTCCAGTACCTTCCTTGAGTAATCGAGCGGTAGAACGGGCCACCATTTTTTTATTTTCAAAAGGCCGGCCTGAAAAAAAGACTAGCTCAATTTTGACGATATCTTGTGTCCCCATGCTAATCGTGTGAACTGGAATATTATTTCTTAAATAATAAACCGCTGCTTTAGGCAATAACAAATTATCAGCCGCTCTTATCGGCGGTGGTGTTTTTCGGTCGAGCATATTGTAATTGATGATGCATGCGAATCAGTATTTGAATTTGGTTTGAATTTATAAATTGCCCTGCCTGCCTGCAGGTTTTTGCCGCTTGCTACTTGCTTTTTGCTTCCCTCGACCGCGATTAAAGAGGGCAAGTAGCAAACAGCAAGAAGCGAGAAGCAAAAATCAACTATAACCCCGAACATGATTCAGGAGAAATATCATTTCATTTTTAAACCCTGATTCGCACTAGTAAATAAATCCGAAGGCAAAATTACGATAAGGATCGTTAAAATAGTAACGTACTGTAAATTAACAGTGCTTCGGGATCAAAGTAAATGATTCCGAGGCAGTAGCTATTCTACCCAATAGACTCGTTTTATCCACAACCTGTTGGTATTTAAGGTATAAAAAGTAAGGAATTAGCTGTATTTTTGTCATTCATAATAAATCATACAGCACAATATGAAGTTTAGTGTATCCTCTTCCGACTTACTAAAGCATTTACAGGTTGCCAACGGAGCAATCGGTTCTAATCCAGTATTACCTATTCTGGAGGACTTTCTTTTTACGATTGAAAATAAAAAATTAACCATCTCAGCTACGGACCTAGAAACTTCTATCCGTACTACGATCGAAGTAAATGCCGACAAAGATGGTGTCGTTGCGATTCCTGCTCGTATATTATTGGACACCTTAAAGGAATTACCTCAACAGCCTATTACTTTTGAAGTAAATGAAGAAAATTTTGGTATTCAGATTACCTCTCATTATGGTAAATATAAACTAGCCGGAGAAGACGGAGGGGATTATCCAAATATCCCAGAGCCAGAAGAAGTAGACACGGTACAAGTGTCTTCAGAAAAACTAGCCAAGGCTATTAACAAAACGCTTTTTGCCACTAGTTCTGACGAGCTACGACCAGCGATGACCGGTGTTTACGTGCAGGTTGACTTTAGTAAAATGATTTTTGTAGCCACGGATGCACACAAGTTGGTAAAGTACGATTTTGAAGAAGCAAAAGGAGAAGTTTCTACCAGTTTTATCATTCCTAAAAAAGCACTGACCCTTCTAAAAAATGCACTTTCCAGCAAAGAAGACTCCGTCAAGATGTCTTTTAACAAAGCCAATGCTTTTTTCTCTTTCGGAGAAATAAATATGGTCTGCCGATTAATTGATGCTAGATACCCAGATTATAATGCGGTGATTCCAAAAGAAAATCCACATTTGTTGATTGCCAACCGTATGGACTTTTTGACTTCGCTTAAGCGTATTGCGATCTACGCCAATAAAACAACCAATCAGGTAATTCTAAATATTAATGATGGTAGTCTAACAGTTTCTGCACAAGATCTGGATTTTTCTAACGAAGCAACTGAGCAACTTAACTGTACTTACGAAGGCGAACCACTAACCATTGGTTTTAATGCTAAATTTTTAATTGAAATGTTGAATGTTTTGGAGAGCGAAGAAATAAAAATGGAATTATCTACGCCAACCCGTGCAGGAATTCTCTTACCTAGTGAAGAGGAAGATGGCGAACACATTATGATGCTGGTAATGCCCGTCATGTTAAGCAATTAAAATGAGCAGGGATTGTACCTTACTTTTATCTTGGCTTTTGATTTTTATGTTCACTAGCACTAGTTGTCAAAATGATCCGTCATTGCCAAAGGAGCCCGCCGCCGTCGTAAAACAGTGGCAGGAATGGATTAACAAAAATAATTTTACCCAAGCTAAACAACTCAGCACCGAAAACGCTCAGGAATGGATTGACTGGATCGGTCAGGTACTCAAAGAAGGAAATATTACGGAAGAAACGACTTCTGTTTTTCGGAATATTGATTGTAAAGTAGAAGGCGCGGAAGCTACCTGTTTTTGTCAAGTTGAAGAAATGGGGGAGTTCTTTTTAGATACTTTTTTTTTAGTAAAAGAAAAAGATCAATGGCTGATAAATATTCCTGAAACGGAACTAGAAAGTTCTGGTACACTCGATTCTCTTTTTCAAATTTTACAAGAAGAATAAACACACAAATACACCCTCATTACTATGAAAACAGGATTGTTTTTTGGTTCTTTCAACCCTGTACACGTTGGCCATATGATCATTGCCAATTTTATGGCAACCCAGACAGACCTCCAGGAAATCTGGATGGTCGTATCGCCGCAAAATCCTTTCAAGACCAAAAAATCTCTAGCCAAAGATCACGATCGACTGCATTTAGTCCATTTGGCCATTGGCGATAATCTCCGTATTAGAGCTTCTAATATTGAATTCGATTTACCGAAGCCTTCTTACACGATTGATACACTCACCTATCTGAAAGAAAAGTTTCCCAAGAAAGAATTTGCTTTAATTATGGGAGGAGATAATTTGGGTAATTTTCATAAATGGAAAAATTACGAACAGATCCTTGCAAATCACGAAATCTACGTTTACAAACGACCTCAGTACGACCTCGGAGATCTAGCGGACCATCCTAAAATAAAAATTATGGAAGTTCCCCTAATGCAAATATCGGCCAGTTATATTCGTCGGTGTATTCAACAAAATCAGTCCATTCAATATCTAGTCCCAGATGCCGTTTTTGAATACATCAATAACAATGCGCTTTATCGTACCTGACCGTTTTCATTCAATCTACGACAGAACCCTTAAAAAAAGGGTGGACAGACAATAACCAAAGCCGAAAAAGGTTATTTTTATATCTGAGTGTCTTGAACACTAATCAATCTTTTTCTTTTTAATAAAATTTTATAGAATGATCAAATGGGTACTATCCGCTTCGATCTTTATTATCTCATCTTTGCTTTGTATTAGCAGTAATGCCCAGGAATCATTAAAAATCGGTCAATGGCAATCGCATTATGCTTATCAATTTGGCACTTTTGTCGCGCAGAGTCCTACTCATGTTTTCTATGGAAACACGCAGGGAATGCTAAAAATAGAAAAAGAGTCTCGTGAAATTGAACGCCTTTCCACCGTGGATGGACTCAGTGAGTCCGGAATGGGTATCATAAAATATGACCCTTTTAACGAGCTGCTCGTCGCAACTTACTTTAATGGAAATATTGATTTTATCCACGAAGACGGCGGACTCGATAACCTGCCTTTTATTGCTACCAGTATTTTTTTAGGAGACAAGACAATTAATGATATTCTAATTGAAACAGATACCACCGCCTATTTATCCATGGGATTTGGACTTAAAGTTTTAAACATTAGAGATCAGGAATTTGGTGACGAAACAAGAGCGGGGATACCTTTTAATCAAACAGCGGTTTTGAATAATCACCTCTATGCCGCTACGGAAGAGGGGATTTACAAAATCACATTGGATGGTTCAAAAAACATTCAGGATTTTAATTCTTGGACACATTTAGCAGGAACAGGGGGTTTTCCGCTCGATTACAGCACCAACAATATTGCTAGGTATAAGGATGAGCTTTATTTCGATATTAACGATAATATTTTTCGATATGATGAAAACAGCCTTACGAGTCTTTTCTATGACGAAGACCTCACGCCTATCTACATGACCACAGAAGGTCCACATCTACTAGTAGGTATGTCGTGTTTTAATGAAGACACTGGCAGAAGCTGTAATGGAAGAGCCTTATTTTTCAATGAGGAAACGCTGGTAAAAAACCTTTCTTCCAATAGTGATTGTATCAATCGCCCAACCTACGGAGTAGAAGATGCTCAAGAACGCGTCTTCTTTGCTGATGAATGGGACGGATTTCGGCTAACGGAACTCGGAGAGAATAATTGTAATAAGTTTAACGTAAATTCTCCTTTTAATCTTCTAGCCAGTCAACTCGTGTTAAGTGACGAAGAACTCTGGGTCGCGCCCGAAGTACTTATTCCTCAACTAGCTTTTAATGATCGAGGTTTTTATAGCTATATAGAAGGAACTTGGAAAAACTATAATGTCTCCAACTATTCTAGTTTGAATGGTGTAAAAGGGATTTACCGAGTCGCGGTCAGTCCAGATAAAAACGAGGTTTTTTTTGGTACTCGCTGGGACAATGGACTGTTTAAGCTAAACCGAGAAACAGATGAAATCACCGTCTTCAGCAACGAGGAAGCAAAACTCAAACCATCCGCTGATGCAGCACGGACCCGTGTCACAGGACTAGCCTATGATGAGCAAAATATTTTATGGATTGGTAATCATACCGAAGCCGCAAAAGGATTAATCGCCCTCAAGCCGGATGGTGAGTTTACGGATGATTTTCTCAGTTTACCCTCCCGTAGCATTCGCCAGATATTGGTAGATAATGAAGGGTATCTCTGGATTGCCACTGACAACCTTGGAGTTGTTGTTTATGATTATGCAGGTACGATTGATGATCCTGGAGATGATAATATTCGTTCTATTAATGTTAGCAATAGTGTCTTACCGGATAATAGTGTTATTTGTTTAGAGCAAGATTTAGATGGTGGCATTTGGGTTGGAACTAGAAATGGATCGGTCGTTTTCGAATGTCAAGGGGATCCACTCAATTCAGGCTGTACTGGTAGTCATCCTCGGGTAGTAGTTAATGATATTCCCGCCTTATTATTAGATGAAACGATTGTCAATACCATCGCCGTTGATGCTGCGAATCGCAAATGGTTTGGAACTCGAAGTGGCATCTTTGTTCAATCGCCTGACGGGTCGGAGCGACTTGCAACTTTTGATAAGGACAATTCTCCCATCTTTGATAATATCATCAATGATATTGCCATCAATCAAAATACAGGACTGGTTTATATTGCTACTGGAAAAGGAATTATTTCATTCAAAACCGATGCAGCGGGTATCAATCAAAACCACAGTAGTAAAATTACGGTCTTCCCCAACCCTGTGCGTCCTGACTACGATGGACCCATCGCCATCAAAGGATTTGCCAGAGATTCTGATATAAAAATTACGGATATCAGTGGACGTTTGGTTTATGAAACAACCGCACTGGGAGGCCAAGCAATCTGGGACGGGCGAGATTATAGAGGACGAAAAGCTAATTCAGGCGTTTATCTAGTTTATGCTACTCGCACCAGTAACCGGGATGTACCTACAGCAGTAGTGACTAAGATATTATTGATGAATTAATTTTTTTTATGATTTAGTTATGATTTTTTTTATTTGTGGTTTAGTATAAACGCTTTCCCGGATAATTTTTTCGTAGTAAGCCTCATATTGAGGTAAAATAGCTGCCAATTCAAAACTACGGGCCTGCTTCAGTGCATTAGCTCTAAACTTCTGTAATAACGCATCATCTTCTAATAATCTCAACGCATTTTTTGCCATATCATCTACATCTCCCACCTCGCTAAGAAAACCTGTTTGATTATGAATATTTACTTCTGGAATCCCTCCCGCATTGGAGGAGATCACTGGAACTTCGCAGGACATCGCTTCCAAAGCCGCTAGACCAAAACTTTCACTAGAAGAAGGCATGATAAATAAATCAGAAACTGCTAATAATTCTTCTACGGCATCTTGTTTTCCTAAAAATCGAATACCATCACAGAGGTTTTCTTCCCGACATAATACCTCCATGCTGCGACGTTCAGGGCCATCTCCAACCAATAATAATTTAGTCGATACTCGTTTAGAAACTCTTTTGTAGACCTGTAGTACATCCTCTACTCTTTTTACTTTTCGGAAATTGGAAATATGGATCAGAATTTTTTCTCCATCCGGTGCAATAGCTTTTTTAAAATGATCTTTGTCTTTTTTAGTAAATCGGTCAAAATCGATAAAATTGTAGATCACTTCGATTTCTTTTTCAATTTCAAAGCTATCATAGGTTTGTTGACGAAGACTTTTAGAAACCGCCGTAACACCATCCGATTTATTGATTGAAAAAGCCACTACGGGTGCAAAGGCCGGATTTTGTCCTACCAGCGTAATATCAGTTCCATGTAAAGTCGTGATGGTAGGAACGTAGCGACCCTGTGACAAGAGGATTTTTTTAGCCATATAAGCTACCGCTGCGTGAGGAATCGCATAATGAACATGTAATAGATCCAAATTCTCGTATTGCACCACATCCACCATTTTACTTGCTAATGCGGTATCATAAGGAGGATATTCAAATAAAGGATAATCTGCCGCATTTACTTCGTGGTAGAAGACATTCTCCTGAAAAGCGTTTAATCTCGCCGGCTGCCGGTAAGTAATAAAGTGGATTTGGTGTCCTTTAGCGGCCAAACCTTTACCGAGTTCAGTGGCTACTACGCCACTTCCGCCATAGGTTGGATAACATACAATGCCTATTTTCATATTTTATCTGTTTTCTAAAAGCTTTTCCGTCCTTTGTAATAGATTTTTGGGGTAAAAGGTTCAGGTTTGAGTAGAGGAAAATTAAAAGAGGCTATCGTTGTCATAACGATAGCCACCTCTATATTTTTTTATTCGGATTATTTAAGATATTCCTAGATTAAGAGCTTGTCCAAATTTCTTCAATTTCGCTCAATCATGGAAGTTTAGACAAGCTCTAAAGTCTATTGTTTCACCAATTTACGGGTATATCCTTTTCCGTCCACCCAGATTTGAACCAGATAGATACCTTGGCTCCAGTTTTGCGTATTAATTTGTTGGTCTAAAGCACGAGTTTGAGATAGTTCTTGTTCGTAAACCGTTTGTCCCAACATACTAGAAATCCGAACCGTAACATCTACCCTGCGATTAAACGCTACGGCTAGGTTCGTCATTCCGTTGGTAGGGTTTGGAAACAAGGAATATTCCAATAGTCCTTCAATCTCTTCCGTTCCGACCGAGAATAGGTTAATTGGTAATACTTGCACACAACCGTTATCGTCGGTCACAGTAACTGAGTATTCGCCACTATCGATATTGGTTATAAAATTGGTGGTTTCTCCGTTATTCCACATATACGTATATGGAGCTGTTCCGCCCTGTGGGAAGACAGCAAGCCCTCCATCTCCAGTAGTTCCAGTAGTAGGTTCATCAAAATTAACAACAATGTCAAAATCTTCGGGACAACCAATGATATTGATATTGTCTATATCTATCCAATAGTCACCAGATCCGTACAGTGCCCGAAAGCGCACTCGGATATATTCCCCTGCATAAGCGTCTAGGTCAACCGTTCGATTGGCAAATTCAGCAGAAGTAATATGATTATTTTCATCTACCACAAACTCTGTATTATAAGTAGTTCCACAATCATTTGATATTTCTACAATGAGAAAGTCTCCGTCTAGCACTTTTCCAACTGTTCCCGCAGACCAGTCAGTGTAACGATAATCAAAAGTAAGACTATCTCCTGGATTGATTGGACCTATATTCGTTGTAGTGGTAATGAAAGAACTACCCGTAGTGAAAAGATTTTCGAAAAGTCCTCCAGATCCATTATTATGTCCTTCTCCTACGGTTCCATCTGTCTCCCAACCTTCTGGAAGTTGATTATCGTTAAAATCTGCTACCAATGGTAACTGTTCAGGATCAGAAGTAGCAAACGTAAAGCTGGTGGTATCATTGCTCAAATTCTGATCTATACCACTATCGACCCAAGTTTGGATCAGGAATTCGCTAGAAAAGACATTGGAATTAAACGGGGTATTAAACGTGTAAGTAAAAGCTTCACCAGGAGCAATAGTAATTCCTGTTAAATCCTCTGTCACTATCGATCCATTATCTACTTGATAAGAAGCAGAAACATTTGTTTGATCATCCAGTCCAACATTGTTAATGGTGATCATGACACTATCCATCGGAGAGCCACATAAGGCATCGGCTACATTATTACTATTGGATGCTTGCAAGTCATTGGCAAACGGTATTAAAATTTCAATATCATCAATCCCAAAACCTTCTCTAACAACAGAGCCATCACTAGAAAAAACAAATCGAAAACGACAATTACCTTCGCCTGCAAAGCCATCGAGTGGATGTTCTGCATAACCCCAGCCATTTGATATTCCAGCCCATACATTTCCTAAATCTGTAAAAGTATCATCTACGTTATACCAGTTAATTCCAGTACCCATTGCGCCGATTCTTTCCCAAGTTATGCCACCATCTTTAGTTCCTTCTAGCCACCCACCGTCAAAATTCATTTCTGTATTATAAATAATGTTCAAAGTAATTTTCGGTGTTTCTGTAATATTGGAAAAATCAAAACACACCGATTGAAAGTAAGATAACTCGTTGGTATTATAATCACCGTCCAGATTGGTCACCCAGGCATTATCGCCGCTATTGGCTGCATTGATCTCGGTACCTGCTGGTGCTCCAAATTCCCATGAATTATTTTGACTGCTATCTACCAAGCTCCATCCTTCAGAATTGACGGAGAAGTTGGCTACGTAAGGAAGTTCTTCTACCGTAGGGATACTAAAAAGAGTATAATAGGCTGTATCATTTTCAGTCCTAGAATCCCCTACCAATTCGGTCCAAACGGCAATTTCGTATTCACCGGGCTCACTGAAATCGTATTGCGTATCAAAGCTAACTGAAACGGTATCATCACTACCTACTACGCCAGTAAAAAATCCATCTTCAAACATTGGTAGTGAAGCCACTTCACCGTTTACACTATAATTAAAAGCAAAGAGCGACTGAAGGTTAGAACCAAATCCAGCTAGATTGAAAGTAATCGTCTCAAAACCTAAATCACAATCGCTAAGTGGAGCTGTTATTCCAGTTACACCTACATCGTTGGAAAAAAGTGTTCTAAAATCAATTGGCCCAATGGTGGAACTAGTGTCTCCATTTTCACAGACAGTGGCCAGAAATATTTGGTAAGTAGTGTCTTCCAATAGCCCCTCTATCAAAACACTATTCGAGTTATTAGTGCTAAGGCTTAAAAAATCAGTAAAAGGCAATTGTTCCAGACCATAATAAATAATGTTTTCTGCGGCCGAGTCTACAGTGGTAAAACTTATTTCTATCCCGTCACCCAAAATCTCATCAAAAATAAAGTCACTCGGAAAACCACATGCTGAACAATTTCCTATCCATTCAAAAACCACACCTTCCATAGGATTTGGACCATCAGAGAAAATAATGGAACCATTATTATCCAAAAATTCGTAAGTAACTTCATTTTGGAAGGCTCCAGCTAAATAAGAAAGCACAATTGAATCTCCCTCATTAATCATAAATTCAGCGGAAAAATCATTCCCATCATCGATAGTATACGTAGTAGTATCTCCATTGATAATTACACTCAGTTCCGATCCATTCCAACCATCTCCAAAGGAATCAAACAAGTTGACGCTATACATACATTGTGCGGAGAGCGCAGAGGTAGAGACTCCCACAAGTAAGAGTACACTGAAAAAATAGGTTATTTTTTGGTAGAATAAGTTCATAAAATTTATTTTTTAAAAAGATAATTAGGTGCAATTTTTGATTTTAAGGACTAAAAATAGAGAAAAATAGGAGCATCTTTCAATTTTACAGCTAAATATGTCATCAAATGACGGCCATTAGTTTTAAACTATTCGTCTAAATTACTGTTCGTTATCTGTTGATAGAGATTTTATCATTAAACTCATAACTCCGTTTTGGCAATTTATTCAATAAAAGATCTAGAGAATCTCTGCGGAATTAAGGCTCACACCATTAGGATTTGGGAGACTCGCTACGGTATTGTCAAACCTCAGCGAACAAAAACCAATATTCGTTATTATCAAGACGAAGACCTTAAACATCTCCTTAATATAGCGTTCCTTAATAAAAATGGTATTAAAATTTCCAAAATTTCCAAAATGAGCAAAGAAGAAATTGCCAGCAGGGTGGCTGATATGTCTTCTGTCGCCTTGGAGGACAATACTCAAATGGATGCCCTGACCTTATCTATGATTGAGATGGATGAGTATAAGTTTGATCGCATTATTTCAACGAATATCCAACAAATTGGTTTCGAACGAACCATGCTGGAGATTATTTATCCTTTTTTAGATAAATTAAGCCTACTGTGGCTGACCGGATCTATTTATCCTGTACAGGAAAACTTTATTAGTTGTCTAATCCGACAGAAAATTATTGCCGCAATTGATAGCGTACCACCGACACAAGCTAAAGGAAAAACTGCTAAGAAATTTGTTATTTATCTGCCGGAAGGAGAAAATCAGGAGTTGAGCCTTTTATTGATTCATTATCTGATCAAATCAAGAAAAAATGAGGTAATCTATCTGGGGCCAAAAATTTCGCTTCAGGATGTCAAAGACGCCTGTAAGGTGTACCAGCCGGATTTTATTTTTACAATGGTTACGGAGACTTATACAAAAACACCTGTTCAGACCTATATTAAAACCCTTTCTGAGGCATTTCCAACTTGCCAAATACTCCTTTCAGGCTATCAGGTGGTCGTACAACAGGTCAAGTCTTCTGATAATATTACGATCATGGCCAGTATCAACGATATGATTTATTTTCTCAATGCCATGAACAATCGGCCTCCTTCAAAGCTTATAGAATAGTTTTATTTCAAATTCACTTTATTTGAGTTATTTTGCACTTATTCGAAGCTGCCTTACCTAGGCAGTTATTCCAATATTTTTTAATTAAAACTTTTAAAGAACATGAAATTATTATTCAGATTTTCCTGCCTGCTTCTCATCTTAGGCCTTAGCCTTACTGCTTGTAAAAAAGCACCTAAAGGTGTAGATGCTAAAACGACTACGGCTACCGAAGCTGCGGCTACCGCTAATGCAAATGACAAAATGTTTGACATCACCGATGGACAAGTACAATGGACAGCAACAAAAGTTGGTGGACAACACCAAGGGGTTGTAAAGGTTAGTGGTGGAAACATCGCAGCCAACAACGGTAAGGTTTCTGCCGGAACTGTTAATATAGATATGAGCAGTATTACGGTAACAGACCTGAAAGCGGGTGATGGAAAAGAAGATTTAGAAGGACATCTTAAGACCGGCGATTTCTTCAATATTGCTGCTCACCCAAGTGCGACTTTTAAGGTTACTAGTACAACAGGTAGTGGTACTTCTAGCAGTATTATAGGTGATTTGACCATCAAAGGTATCACCAAAAGTATTACCGTTCCTGCCAACGTAGTAATGGCTGGTGATAAAATTTCTGTAGTAATACCATCTTTCAAAATCAACCGAACAAACTGGGACGTAAAGTACGGTTCAGGGCTGATTGGTACTGCTGCTGATAAAATTATTCATGATGAAATAGCATTAGTAATAAACTTAACTGGACAGGCAAAATAAGCCAATCAAAAAAATAAAAATTTTCAAAAAAAGCGTCACTGGTTTTACCTGTGGCGTTTTTTTTTTGCCATTGGGTAAATCTTTCTTATATTTATTTTTTATAAAACAAACTTTTTATTCCTGACCAAATTATTTGAACATGACTACGATGCGCCTCTTTGACTTTATTTATCATCAGCAGAAAAATAATCCACTTAAAAAATCTATTGGTTCCAAACTGAATGGAGAATGGAAATATTACAGTACGGATGAGATCATCGAACGTGCCAATAAATTTAGTTGTGGGCTATTAAAACTCGGTGTTAAGAAGAATGATAAGATTGCGCTCATCACTTATAAAAATCGTGCTGAGTGGAGTATTGCAGACATTGGCATTCAACAAATTGGTGCCATTACCGTTCCTGTTTATCCAACCATCAGTCCACGCGAATACGAATATATTTTTAACGATGCGGAAATAAAATATTGTTTCCTCGGTACCGATGATCTTTGCGAAAAGGTTGGTATTGCCCGACAAAAAGTACCGTCCTTAATTGACATCTATACTTTTGATCGACAAGAAGGAATGAAATTTTGGGAGGACATCTTTACAGACGAAGGACTTCCAGAAGTGAAAAAAATTATGGATAGTATTGATCCTAAAGAAATGGCCACCATAATTTATACTTCTGGTACCACTGGTAACCCTAAAGGCGTCATGCTTTCTCACGAAAATATTGCCTCCAATGTAGTAGACGTTGATGATCTTATGCCTATCGATCCAGGTGATACCGTTCTCAGTTTTTTACCGCTGTGTCACGTTTTTGAACGCTCTGCTTCTTATGCTTACCAATACCGAGGAGTAACCATCACTTTTACAGGTACAGATAATCTCGGTGGAGAAACCGGAGATTTACAAACGCTGAAACCACATTTTTTTACTACGGTTCCAAGACTGCTGGAAAAGGTTTACGAAAAAATTTACAATAAAGGATTGGAACTCACTGGTTCTAAAAAGAAACTTTTTTTTTGGGCGCTATCTCTGACGGAGGATTATGCTTACGATAAAAGTCATTCAGGGATGTCTGCGATCAAAAGAAAAATGGCGGATAAATTGATTTTTTCAAAATGGCGACAAGCGTTAGGCGGTAATGTAAAAGGTATTCTTACCGGTGCGGCTCCCTGTCCTGTTAGTATGGCTCGTATTTTTTCTGCTGCCGGAATCCCAGTAAGAGAAGGATATGGATTAACGGAAACCTCACCAGGATTAACAATTAATAGATATGATGAAGGAAATGCAATGCTAGGATCTGTAGGGCCTCCACTAAGGCAGGTAGAAATCTATATTGATTCCAGTGAGGGGGACTATAAAGAAGGAGAAGGAGAGATTTTGGCTGCCGGTCCCAACATCATGATGGGGTATTATAATCAGAAAGAAAAAACGGAAGAAGTATTCAAAGAAATTGATGGTAAACGTTGGTTCCGAACTGGAGATATTGGCAAATTTGTAAAATCAGACAAGAATCAGTTTTTAAAAATAACAGATCGTAAAAAAGAATTACTGAAAACTTCTGGCGGCAAATATGTCGCTCCAGCACCTATTGAAAGTGCGTTGAAAGAAGACTTTTTAGTAGAACAAGTAATGGTCGTCGGTGATGCTAAGAAATTTGTGTCGGCAATTATTGTTCCTGCCAAAGAAGCATTACATAATTGGTGTAAAGAAAATCAGGTAAACTGCCAATCTGTTGATGAAATGATTCAAGATGAAAAAGTACTTAACTGTTTCCAAGAGATTGTCAATAAATATAACCCAAGATTTAGTCATATTGAGCAAATTAAAAAATTCAAATTATTAGATGCTGAATGGGAAGCTACCAAAAAAGATGGCTCGGACGCAGAATTAACACCGACTATGAAGCTTAAAAGAAGAGTGATTGCAGAAAAATTCCAGAAAGATATTGATGATATGTATGGCTAGAGACGTTAAATTAGTGGATTTAGTCTTTGTTTTTAATTAATTTTGGATACCCCACTATTTAGAACAAAAACAAAAACATGAATATCTCCCGTGGTCTTTGGGCCACTATTCTGATGATATCTATGACTTTCGTCCTCTTGTATTCATGTGTACCAGCATATGAGGAACCGATTATTCCACCAAGTCAATTCACTAAACATCAACGCGAATCGTTAGGCGATAAAGTAAAAATTGCGATTGCATTCGAAGACGAGCGCTTTCCCGTATTACCCGACATCCCTCCTTATGATACGACTGTTTATAAGTTTGTCCAGACGCTTTATGATCAGGCCACCAATGAAATGCGTCGAGATCGCCGGTCTCCACAGAGTAATAAATGGAATCTCGATCGTCCTTGGAAAGTAACCATCCTCAACCGACCTGAAAAAAACATTTTCGTTATACCAGGAGGTGGTATTTACCTTACTACTGGACTCCTCAGAAGTTTGGAAGCAGAACACGAACTCTATTACCTACTCGCTTTCGAAGCCAGTTTGATGAACGAAAAATTTCTATTCCACCAAATTATCAATCGCATCAATACCAACGCGCTTGCCAAAATTGTTGAAGGCTCTGCACGACAAGACGACCCTGACGCAGATGATATTGTCGCGCTTATTGACAATTTAGAATTTGAGGCAGATCAGGTCATTACCCTCGATGAAATAACTTTAGAAGTTATTTGTAATACCTCCATCATGGATCCAATGGGTATTGCCCGAATTGCTAACCAGACAGATAGTGATTGGTATTGGCTTGATTACCGAAGCAATTATACTGGAAGGGAAGATCGACTGCGGCTACTCTTAGAGCAGAAAGAGGAAGATTGTGGTGATTTCACGACCAACGGAAACTACGCCCGTTATGTGTTGAGTAGATTATAAATCTGGGAGTAAACGAAATGATTTGCGGTGATGAGGCGTAGAACCCAACGCTGCGATCGCCCGCCGATGTGCCTTTGTAGGATAACCTTTATTTGTATGCCAGTCATAACCAGGATTTTCTATCGCTACCTTTTTCATATATCGATCCCGATATGTTTTCGCCAATACGGATGCCGCCGCAATAGATAGATATTTACTGTCTCCTTTAATTATACAGTGATGAGGAATATCCGGGTATTTGTTAAATCGATTTCCATCGATCAAAAGCGAGGTTGGTTTGGTTTTTAATTGATCAATAGCTCGATGCATGGCTAAAAAAGACGCATTTAAAATATTTATTTCGTCAATCTCTACAGGTCCTACCGTTCCAACAGCCCAAGCAATAGCTTTTTCTTCAATAATAGGTTGTAAAATATCACGATTCTTTTCACTCATCAATTTAGAATCATTCAACAAGGGGTGAGCAAAATTTTTAGGTAAGATAACTGCCGCTGCAAATACGGGTCCGGCTAGGCAGCCACGTCCTGCTTCGTCGCATCCAGCTTCCATCTCTGTAGCGTTAAAAAAAGGTGCAAGCATAGTCTCTCGTAGTTAAAAAAGCCAGCTTGTAATGGAATATTACAAGCTGGCCAGATAACGATTATGGTCGTTATAAATTTATAATTAGCTGTCTACCATATCATCTCCCAATTCAGAAGCTGCGTCTTTAGCACTATCCACTGCATCGCCCGCTAAATCTTTCGCACCTTCTACTGCATCTCCAGCTGCATTCTTGACAGAATCGACCGCATCACCTGCTTTATCCATCGCTCCGCCCGCTAAATCTTTCGCGCCTTCTACTGCGTCTCCAGCTTTATCTTTTACTGCATTTACCGCATCGCCCGCTTTATCCATCGCTCCGCCTGCCAAATCTTTCGCGCCTTCTACTGCGTCTCCAGCTTTATCTTTTACTGCATTTACCGCATCGCCCGCTTTATCCATCGCTCCGCCTG
>CAZYAC010000035.1:0-15105 GCA_964645475.1 uncultured Saprospiraceae bacterium
CCACTAAAGATCAAAGTACTCCCATCAGAAAATTCTACTTCAACAAAATATATATATACATTCTGACTTGCTTTTTCTCCTTTAAAAAGTCCATTCCAACCTAATTCTGGTTGGTTGATGGCGATATTTTTAGTCCCGAAGACTTGCGCCCCCCATCTATTATAGACCTCGAACCTGTTGATTCCTTTAATACTATTCGGATCTCCGGAAACATAAAAGAAGTCGTTGTGTCCATCTGCATTAGGAGAAAATGCATTTGGGATATATAGGCCTTTGGTGGAAATATTAAGAGAGACTTGCGCCTGTGAACAAACCTCTGGACATGCTACAGGGCATACTTCATACATAAAATATTCTGTACGATTTGATCCCAATTCTTCTGGCGTATAATAGATGGTATTTTCATCATTAATCAGAATATTTCCACTTGATAAATCAAAAGTTCGTAGGGTATATTGTTCATAATTCTGAAGACTATCATTTTCCAAGACTTGAATTTGGTGGATACTTCCTTCGAAAAATTCAAAAAAGTCGTCATTAGCAAAAATTCCATCTGGAGGTAAAACCGTAACGGAATCCATTGCTGTACAGCCATTGTCAGGATCATTTATCTGCAAGTAGTAAGTACCTGGTATCTTAACATCAGGATTTATTATATAATTTTGAAAATTTGAGTCAGGACCATTCCATAAAACCTCGTATTCATCTAATCCAACTGTTCCATTCAGCGTAACTTCTCCAACTGAACAATCGAAGAAAACATCGTCTCCGGCATCTACCAAAGGAACCGCTTCGATGCTCAATTGGAAGGTCAACGGCGGATTTACACAGTCTTCAACTTTTTGAATAACCCAATAGATATAATTCCCAGGAATGCTACTATCCAGATTTGGAATGAACTGGTTGTTGGCTCCTATAAAAATAGGATCATCTCCAAGTGCAGGATCATTATTATACCAAAGGAAGGTACTTTCTAAATTTGTTTCTGTAATCTCAACGGAGGGTATTATTTCATTTTGACAAATAGTAATATTTTCCACTTGTGGATTTCCCATTTCAATCTCAGATCCGGAGCAAGGAATACAGACTGAAGAATCACAATCTAGTATGGTCATTTGGTCATTGGTTGTACAGGGATTATTATCATCACATGGAATTATAGAGATAGGTCCATTGGTACAATTTAATCGCTCTCCTTCACAAGGAATACAAATGGAATTATCACTATTAAGGATTGTTTGTTGATCATTGATCGTGCAAGGATTTCTATCATCACAAGCAACAATAGAAGTAGGTCCATTGGAACAATCAACGGCTGTACCTTGACAAGGAATACAAATGGATCCATCGCAATCTAAGATGGTTTGATGATCGTTGACCGTAAAAATATTTCCATCATCACAATTGGCAATTGAAGTAGTGCCTGTATTGCAATCGAGTGGTGTACCTGCACATGGGATACAAATCGTTCCATCACTGTCTAAGATCGATTGAACATCATCAACCGTACAAGGGTTATTGTCATTACAAATTACGACGGATGTAGTCCCATTGGAGCAATCAACAGCCGAACCTTGACAAGGAATGCAAATGGAACCATCACAATCTAAGATGGTTTGTTGATCGTTGATGGTGAAAATATTTCCATCATCACAATTTTGAATGGAGGTCATTCCTGATGAGCAATCGTGCGGTGTACCTGCACAAGGTATACAAATTCTACCATCGCTATCTAAAACTGATTGAACATCATTGGTGGTGCAAGGATCATTGTCATTACAAGCGACAATTGAGGTAGTCCCATTGGAGCAATCAACTGGTGTACCTTGACATGGTGTACAAAGAGATCCATCACAATCCAAAATGGTTTTTATATCATTGACCGTAAAAATATTACCATCGTCACAACTGGCAATTGAAGTAGATCCTGGATCGCAATCGAGTGGAGTACCTGCGCAAGGGATACAAACCGTTCCATCACTATCTAGTATTGTTTGGGAATCATTGTTGGTGCATGGATTATTGTCATTACAAGCGACAACCGAAGTGGTTCCATTCGTGCAATCAACGGGTGTGCCTTGACAAGGAATGCAAATGGATCCATCGCAATCTAAGCTGGTTTGTTGATCATTGATGGTGAAAATATTTCCATCATCACAATTTTGAATAGATGTCATTCCGGATGAACAATCTAATGGAGTCCCTGCACACGATATACAAATTCTACCGTCGCTATCAAGTATTGATTGGACATCATTGATGGTGCAAGGATTATTATCGTTACAAGTGACTACTGAAGTGGTTCCGTTGGAGCAATCAACGGGTGTACCTTGACAAGGAATACAAATGGAACCATCACAATCTAAGATAGTTTGTTGATCGTTGAAGGTGAAAATATTCCCATCATCGCAACTTACAATCGAAGTAGTGCCACTATTGCAATCGAGTGGAGTACCTGCACAAGGAAAACAGATTCTACCATCACTATCTAAGACTAATTGTTCATCATTTATTGTGCAAGGATTGTTGTCATTACAAGCGAAAATTGAAGTTGTTCCGTTAGAACAATCAACGGGGGTGCCTTGGCAAGGAATACAAATGGATCCATCGCAGTCTAAGATAGTTTTTTGATCGTTAATGGTAAAAATATTACCATCATCGCAACTTGCAATCGAAGACGTGCCGCTATTGCAATCGAGTGGCGTACCTGCGCAAGGGATGCAAGTTCTACCATCAATATCTAGGATGGTTTTTACATCATTGATGGTACAAGAATTATTGTCATTGCAACTAACCACAGAGGTAGTCCCATTCGTACAATCAATTGGTGTACCTTGACATGGAACACAAACGGTCCCTCCACAATCAAGAACTGTTTGTTGATCGTTGATCGTTAAAATATTACCATCATCACAATTAACTATGGTACTAGGTCCTGTTGAACAGTCAGATGGAGTTCCCAAGCACGGAAGACAGGTAGAACCATCAATCAAAGAAATCGATATAGAATCATTAACAGTACAATTGTCGTTATCATCACAAGGTGAATTTGAATGATAGAATTGATAACATGGATCACAAGCATTGGATTGCAGGGTTTCATCTTGCGTTGTTCCAAGTCCTTGTCCTGAATTTCCAACAGGAATAGGGATACCACTAGAATTTACACCACCAATAATTGTATCATTTTCTAGGTCTAGCAAATTAATTCCTCCTGTGCCTTCCACTGCATCGACACAACCATCTCCATCGCTATCTAAATCATAAGCATCAAATATTCCATCATTATCAGTATCCATTTTTTGACACCCACCTAAGCTAAAATCATCCCAGCCAAATTCAGTATGACCTTTTAAATTGTAGAAATAAACCCTAAATTCATAATTGGTAGCGGGTTGAAAAGTTATGGGTTCAACTTTAATGACATCTAAAACGTGTATATCAAAAGGTCTGATATGGACATTTTCAATTAAGGTATTACTTGTTGAAAATCCATCTGTTGAATAAAGTACAGAGAAATTGAAGGAGGCATCTTGATTTTGTAATTCTAAGGCATTGTAATGAGAGATAGAATTAATCTCAATATTTTCGGTCCAGCTAGGCTGCGTTGTAAACCTATAAGGAAGATAATCTTGGTTGGTTATTGATTCGCTAAGAGAGGAAGAAGCTACCCCTCCAACGATGGAATTTGAATAGATTAAACTAATAGTTGTACCAGGACCATTGGTCTCATCATTTGCCGAACTGACAAACTGATTATCGAAATTGGCTTTAAAATGCCCTTTTGGTTGACCCATTGGATCATCTTTATTATGACTCCAGCCAATCAATCGAATAATAGTCATACATTCTCCTTCCACTGTATCTGTGATACCATCATTGTCGTCATCTAGATCACAAAAATTATTGACACCGTCTTGATCTTGATCATTACAATTAGTTGCATCAAAGCAGTCTTGACAATCAAAGCAATCAATTAAATTATCACCGTCGTTGTCAATTCCATCATTACAAATTTCTGTTAAACAAGGACCAATCATTGGATTTCTCCAATGGGTCCGTAAGGGATTCTCGTAAGTAATTGAGGAAACCAGTCCATTGGCATCAACTATTGGGATCCCAGTACCAGCAATTCCATCTGAGTCTGGATCGTCTATATTTTCTTCTAATGCATCAAAACAAGCATCTCCATCTGCATCCAATTCATAAGCATCGTACCGACCATTTGGAGTAGATTCACTATCTCCAATACTATAATTCAACATACCACTTTCTGGCGATGTTTCAAGATCATCAAATAAGCCATTGTCATCAAAAAGATATTCAAGACCATCAATACGGCCATCGTGATCAATATCTTCCGCTCCATGTCCGGCTTCATCTAGATCTAAAATACCATCGTTATCAGAATCTAAATCATACTTGTTGATGATTCCGTCTAAGTCAAAATCTTGACATGTAGAAAAAATAAATTGAGCGGCGTTTTCAGGAGAAGTAGCTGTCGGATTGGAATTAATTAGATTGGTGAGTTTAACGGAAAAACCTTCACATAATCCTAAAGTTTCGATTTCGAATTCTGCAAAATCTGAACCTCCATTTCCACGGATTTCTAAGACCTTTGTAGGCGAAATGGTAATATTCGCAAAATTTTCTAATACGACATTCCAGATAAAATCTGCAGAAGGATTGATAGGAGTAATTTCTAAGACATCGGAAAAATCGATCTCTGAAGGTATTGAGTTCGAGGTCGAAAAATAAAAAACTGATGGTGATGTAGTAGTCAACGAAGTTTCTAGGCCACTATTAATTTGGTAATGGTTTTTATCCTGAAATCGTAAAGCTTCGCCTCCTGCTGCAGCAACAAGACTTACTTGGGTAGCTCCACCAAAAGGTATAGGTGCCGTAATGAAAATTGGTTGTGGTAAACTTTCACCATTTGAATAAATGGTTTGGATTTTTGTAGCTTCTCCAGGAAGATGTTGGTTTCCCGAAAAACTGTTAAAGCTTATTGGAATATTTGGGCATTCGAACTGATCTGGAATTCCATCATTATCATCATCTAAATCACATAGATCATCCGAGCCATCATTATCGGTATCCACACCATTCGAGTCTGGACAGTAGGCAGCGGAATTTAAATGGGTTTTACCTAAGTCATTTCGTTTCGTAAAATGGCCAAAAGAAAAGAGGTCAGGTTGGACCAAAATAAATGAGGCAAGTATTATGGTAAGGAAAAGTGTTTTCATATGATCTTTAATCTCTGGATACCTTAGAAGGTATTTCACGTAATTTAATTAACTAATAAACTGTTGGAGTTATCATTCCGAAATGAATTACAGAAATGCTGAAGCATCGCTGATGGTTCTTGTAAATGATTTTCAATCCAATTTATAGTCAACCTAATTTGGTGAACTTTTCTTCTCTCAATTTAATCTTAAGAGTCGAAATAGGCTGAAATTATGGGAGGAAGACTACCTTTCCAATTCTAAAACCATGCCATTGAGATGATAATTAGTTAAAATAAGCTCTTAGTTCTTAATAATTCTGTAGATGAGGTAAAGAAATATTAGTTTTGAATTTTTTTAGAGAAAAAGATAGGTTATCAAAAAGGTAGGCCTAAAAAGATGAGCATCAACGCAGAATCACCGTATTCAATCTCACAGCAATGTCTTTACGTATCTCCATTAATTTCTGATGAATTTTCATGGCTTTCATCACCTCTTCTTCACCAGATTTCTCATCAATGGCTTTTTTCATGTTGGCCTTATTCCGTTCAATTAATTTATCCAATTTACGAATCTTAAACCAATAGATTGCGGAGATACTATCATTGTTGAAATTGGCTTCAGGCATGGGTTGACTACGTAATGGTAAATCATGTTTATCCAGCCAGTTAGGACTCATCTCAAATTCGGGTTGGAGAACATCTATCGCAAGGCGACGAAAATCTTTATCCTCATGTTGAATGAAATGTTGAGGTGTAATGTCAGTGCCATCAATGGTCATGTCTAGACATTCCCGAGCAACCCGTTGATAAAGATCGTTATCAAAATCATCTAGTACATCTTCAATATTGCTCAAAATAAACCTGGCTACCGTGACCTCTTTATTTTCTGGATCAAAAAGTTGTCCACCATAAGTGATCAGTAATCGAATGATATCTTTTTCTTGGTATTCGGCGTTATTCGCGGCAGAAGGACGACGTTGCAAAGATTGAGGTGGAGGGGGGTGTGCTCCATAAACTGCATCTTCGGGTAAATGCAGTGGTGGTTCAGATGGAAAATTTCCTAGATCTGATGGGAAACTCCCATCCTGCTCTGTGGCTTTTTTTCTTGCATATTGACGTTGATCTTTTTTTCGTTGGTCTTCAGCTTGATAGACAGATTTAGTAACAACTTGATTGGTTTCATTCATCAAAATCTCTTCTTCCACTTTCAATAAGTGTGAACATTCTTTGATATACAAAGACCGCTTCAATGGATCAGGAATTTTAGCGATACTTGTAACAATATCCTTGATCATGGATGCTTGTCTGACCGGATCACCAGCTGCTTCACTAAATAACATTTCACTTTTGAATAAAATAAAATCTTTTGCTTGACTTTCAATATACTCCTTAAAAGCTTCCGATCCGACATTTTGAAGATAGGAATCGGGGTCTTCTCCTTCTGGTAGCATAACTACTTTAACATTCATGTCTTGTTCCAAAACCAAGTCCAATCCACGCAGTGCTGCCTTGACCCCAGCGCTGTCACCATCGTAAAGAATCTTCATGTTTTGGGTATACCGTTTTACCATTCGTATCTGGTCAACGGTCAGAGAAGTTCCGGACGAAGCGACCACATTTTCAATCCCAGATTGGTGTAAGGAGATCACATCCGTATAACCTTCCACGAGAATACATTCGTCGGTTTTACGAATCGCCCGCTTGGCAAAATAGGCACCATAAAGCACCTTACTTTTATTATATACTTCAGTTTCAGGTGTATTTACATATTTGGGAGCCTTGACATTTTTAGACATGATCCGTCCTCCAAAACCAATCACCTTACCAGAGACACTATGTATCGTAAACATGACTCGATCTCTAAAAAAGTCACTGTCATACTTACTAGTTAGACCTAATTTTTTTAATTGAGGTCCCTTGTATCCTTTACGTTTTGCCGCTTGGGTAAAAGCATCCTTATCTTTGGGCGCGAAACCAAGGCCAAATTTCTCAATTGTTTCATCCGTAAAGCCGCGATTTTTTAGATAACTGAGTCCAACACTTTTACCTATATCTGTTTGCAATAATTGCTCATGATAATAATCACGGGCAAATTGATTTAAAACATACAAACTATCCAGTTTTTGCTGCTCCTCCTTGTGGGCCTGGGAAGTTTGGGTTTCTTCCACTTCAATCCCATATTTTTCTGCTATGTATTTCAGTGATTCTGGGTAACTAACACTTTCGTGCTCCATGATAAAATTGACAGGATCTCCTCCTTTGCCACAACCAAAGCATTTATAAATATTCTTGGCTGGAGAAACCGTAAAGGAAGGTGTCTTCTCATTGTGAAAAGGACAAAGTCCCAACATATTTGCACCTCGTTTTTTTAGGTTGACAAAGTCACCCACCACGTCCTCAATCCGAGCCGTTTCTACAATATCGTTGATGGTTTTTTTTGTAATCATTGAAATTTATTTCGATAGCAAGATAAGGAAAATTAACTAAAGAACAAATTGTTTTTAGTTGAGATAAGATATTATAATAAACGAATAAAATCTATTAAAAAGGAAGAATTTCAAAATTTTAATAAAACTATTTGTTTTGATTATGGAAATTGTTTAAATTTGCAAAACCAATGGAATTCCATTCCCTTTCCGGGCTATTAGGCAATAATAGTATTTGCTCCGGCTATTAAAATGAGTAAAAAACATCAAAGGTCAAGAAAATAGTTCAAAGGGCAATTGCCAAGGTTGGACATGGTGGAGCTTTGCCTATACGTTATGTTCAGATCATGGGGGACGTTTTGGTACGTCGTGCACGGGGGGAGTCTCTATAGGCATCAGGTTTACTATTAGCATATATCAAAATCTAAAATTTTGGAACAAAATAATTTGCTGATATTAGATAAGCAGACAGCCTATCTCTTCAAAACCATCTCCGGCAAAATGACTCTAAAGGATTTTCCAGTTTCTTCATCGTACCAGATGATAATATATTTTGCTATGGCGGAAATAATTTTATAGCCGTTATTTTTACGTTTAGTCATTTCGCCATGAAATTTTTTAGAAAATTTCAACACCTGATTTTTTTGTTGATCTAATAGAATTGAATTATCAAAGTCAGCTTCGAATAATGCTGATCCAGAAGTAAGGTTTTTTAGATTATTTATGATATTAGGACTTTTAAAATATCCAAGCCAGACATCTTCCATGCGACTTTCGACAATTAAGGTATCAGGAGAAGGGTAGTCTTCTTTATTTTCAAGGTAGGTGAGGTTAGCGATACCTTGCATTGGAAAATTTATATTATTGGTATGGATAGATAGATTTTCTTTCGCTCTAGTCATCGCTACATAAAGCACTCGTTTTTGTTCTTCTTTATTTAGCGGGTAATTATTTAAGAGAATAAACACATTGTCAAATTCTTTTCCTTTTGATTTATGCATGGTAGAAACTAGAATTCTGTCCTTTTCTGGATGATAAAAATCTTCTATTTTAATTTCTTTCAGAAAACTTAGCCAAGTACTTTTGAATTTTTTGAGATTGGCAGCTTCAAAAGATTCTAAGATTCTTTTTACTAAATCTAGATTCTTAGATTTTGCGTATAAATTAAAAATTTTATACTTTTTTTCTGCCCATTTTTCTTCTGTTATTAAGCCAAAGTCATCTTGAATATTGTTAAAAATAAAATGCGTAAATGATCTAATTTCTAATAAATCTCGTAGAGAGAATCCTTGTTTGTCAGAGATCAAACTGGCAGGAATTTCTTTTTGCTTTAAAAGACTGGTAATTAAAACTGCTTCTTCATTCTTAAAGGTCAATACGGCTGTAGTTTCCACCAGTTTTTTGCTAGCCAAATGATCAATTAGCGGCAGAATTAAATTTTTAGCATCATATTTAATGATTTCAATCTTTCCATTTTTTTGTTTGTGAGCGACCAATTCAATATCGCTTTTTAGTCTTTCAGAAGAAAAAGCGCTTTCTAAAAATAGATTTGTAAAATTTAATAAATTATGATTTGCTCTATAGTTTTTGGTAAGGGTATATTTTTGAGCATCTTGCCGATGAATAAAATCCCTCATAAATTGCACACTGGAGCCTCTAAATTCATAGATATTTTGGTCATCGTCTCCAGCTACAATGACTCTAATTTTTTCAGAAGAATTTACGATGGCCATTAAAAAATCATATTCTTCTTGACTAACATCTTGATATTCGTCAACAACGACGACACTTTTATTTTTAATTCTATCCAATGGGATTTCTTCTTGCTCAATGGCCATTTTTACAAGCGGTAACACTTTTTGTGAACGTTCAATATCACCCACTCGCCCCGCTAACTGAAATGCAAAACCATGATAGGTAAATATATCAATATAATAAGCATCCACTCCAACTAATTCTTTTAATCTAGACTTAAATTCTAACGCTGCTGGTCTTGAAAAGGTAAGCATTAAGAATTGTTCGGGTTTTATATCCTCCATTAATAACAGAGAAGCTACTTTATGAACTAGCACTCTAGTTTTTCCACTTCCTGGTCCGGCTGCCACCAGAATATTATCATTCTTTGAATCGTTAACAACTTCAATTTGTTCGGTGGATAATTGTCCAAAGATTTCTTGAAATTTTTTTTCGGTGATGGTCCTCTTTATTTTGCCTTTTCTACGATTAAAATATTTGCTAATAAAATCGTCATAGGAAAGCGTGAAATAATCTTCCACAAATTGTGTGGCTTCCATATTATTTCTTAATTGTTTTTTTGCATATTCTCCTACAATATGAATTTGCTCCGTTTTACTTTCATAGTATTTTTCCAATTGTTGATAATCATCTTTAGTATATCTTTTGAAATTATTATCAATTTTTTTGGTGATTTTCATGGGATTATAAAAAACCATCAATCCGTCCTTTAATTCTATAATTTTTAAATTATGAAAATACAACAGGATAAATTCATAAAATAATAAAGGTTGAATGTCGTCAATAATTTCTTCCGTAGTTGTTTTTAAATCTAGTACAGAAAACTCAAGTAATTTTTTGTCCGTAACATTTTCTTCTGCTCTAGCTAGAGGTAAAAACGATTCCTTTAAAACGATAAGACAGTATTTTCCAATCTTTAATCTCAAATTCAATTGTTCCTTAAACCAATCATATTTTTTTGCTAATTGAATCCGAAATTGGTTATTGATCTTATCGATTCTTTCCTTTTTTATATATTGAACCTGTGCCCAATAATTTAATATTTCTTTTATGATTACTAGATTACATTCTATCTCTTTTTCGTTTACTGCTTCGTTAATTTCTCTTAAGTAAATGTTTTTTTGTTTTTGATTTTTATTAGGAAAAATAAGGTCAAACATTTCTTTTTCTATGGCTGATACTTGCTGAAGTATATTGGCAGAATTTCTTTTTCCTTGTACCGTAAAATAATAAGCAGATAAATCTTTATCATTGCTTAGAATACCAATCTGTTTAAAAATATTGAGGACAGAAGTTACTTCGTTTTTTCCCATTGCTAAAGATTCGGCAATACGATCTACTCTAGTATCTTCTTTAGCTTTAGCTCTAGAAATTAAGGAGCTAAAAATTCTTATGGCATTTTGCTTTTGTTGTTCACCAATAAAGTGACGTGCACCTTCCTTCATTTTTTGTTGTGCTTCCTCTACATTTTTTACCAATATACTTTGCGCAAAAATCTGAGGCGCGTTTTCCTCTCGAATTACATACCCAGCTTCTTCCAATGCCGAAATGGCTACTTTTACTTTGTTTTCTAAATCACTCATCTCTGTATCCCAACCTGCTTTTTTAGCAATCTCTAAGGCAGACTTGGTAAACTTTTTTCGTTTAAAATCTTTGATCCCTTGCCAAATCTGGTATACCTCTTTTTGACTTAATTTAGTTAACGTCAATAAATTAAAATGTTGATCTAAATCTTTATCATCAAATAAAACATAACACTTTGCTTGCAATTCAGGTTTTCGGCCAGCTCTGCCAGACTCCTGAACATAGTTTTCTAAAGAATCAGAAATAGTATAATGTACAACCATTTTTACATTATCTTTATCTACACCCATTCCAAAGGCAGAAGTAGCAATAATGATATTAAGATCTTCTTCATTAGACATGAATTCATCTTGAATCCTTATTTTTAAATCCCGTTCCATTTTACCATTATAGGCTTTGGCGGTTATGCCATTTCTTTGCAGTTGAATAGCTAATTCTTCCGAAGTTTTCACCCTAGATACATACACTATTTTTGCTCCTTCTTCTGACTGTAAAAGTTCTACTAGCTTTTCATATTTTTCTTCTGCACTATTCGTTTTAATTACAAAATAGCTTAAATTTTTTCGTTTGGTGTTGGTTTGAAAAACCGCTAGTTCTAAATCTAAAAGGTTTGAAAAATAATTTTGAATATCTTCGACCACCGCAGGTTTGGCAGTTGCCGTAAAGCAAGAAACAGGAATGGGTTGATGTAATCCTTTTACCCTCTGAAGCTTTTTTAAAAATTTCCCTATGTATAAATAGTCCACTCTAAAATCTTGCCCCCAAGATGAAAAACAATGAGCCTCGTCTATGACAAAACGATTGATTATTCTTCTATTTAACAATCGCATGATCGTTTTGGAGCGTAAGGACTCAGGCGAGATATACAATAGATTTGCTCCGCCATTTTCAATGCGTTCTATAGCATCACGTCTCTCTAATGGTGAAAGCATTCCGTTGATTGTTACGGCTTCTGTCAAACTATGTCTATCTTTTAAAACGTCTACTTGATCTTTCATTAAAGATTGTAAAGGAGAAATGATGACGGTCAATGACCGATTAGCTGCTCCTTTCATCAAGGCGGGCAATTGAAAAGTCAAAGATTTTCCTCCTCCTGTTGGAAAGATGGCCACAAAAGATTTATTAGCTAAAGCTGCTTCTACTACTATTTCTTGGAGTGGCTTTCCGATATCGCCATCGAAACTTCTAAAGCCTTCAAATCCAAAAAAACGTTGTAATCCTTTTATGGGAGAAAGTTGAAGGCAATACGGACATCCTTTGTTAGCTGTACAGTCTACACGAAGTTGATTGATAATATCTATTGTTTTAGAAAATTGATGTTTAATCCAAGCTGGTAATAAGGAGTCTTTGTCATTTACGGTTATAATGGCGATGGCAAAAGCTAATTCGGTTGGATTATTTTTTATGAAATTTAGTAGGTCGGCTTCTCCACAAAACAATTTTTCAAAATATATTTTGATATACTGTGCTAATTTTTCCTTATCGTCAATAATGGTTAAATCATGTGAATAAATCTGTTCAAAGAATCCATCGAATCCTGCTACATCTTTGAGCAGACTATAATAAATGTTTCGTAGTGGTTTTGTTAAATCTTGAAATGCAATTAATAAGTCCTCCAATAATTCTTTTGTCAGCTTGGCATCCGCAAGAGGATTGTTGATCTCTGTACCATTAAGCTGATAATCTTTGACTAAATGATGGTAAGGTTTTTTGGGAAAAAATAATACAGAAAGGTAAAGGGTATCTATTTTTAATTTTTTAAAAATAGAATCAGGAAAATTATTTTTTTCTAAAATAGACAAATCATGATGGATGATATTATGTCCACAAATAGTTCTTGCCTCCTTGCTTAAACTTTCAAATCTTGTTGCCTCCTTGCCTCGATATTGACTTCCGTTTAAGATGGCACCATATTCCAAAACCCGTTTGGACTTCGGGTCAACCTCTAAATCAAAATAGAATATATCCGGGCTACTTTGCATTTATGTTATGATTTGTAGCTTTTTCAATCATTCTCTAAAATTAAAGTAATTTACTGCTTTAACAAAGTAAAATAGCTTTTTTGTGTTCATTTGAATAAAATGTCAGTTTTTACCAAAAAGACTACTCGGATATCAACACCACCATCCCAATTTCAGGCACTTCTATAATTCCTTCAAATTGATTTCCGTTTTCTATCCCAAATTCCATTTCCCAAACAAATTTTCGCCATTTTCCTTTAGGTAGCACAAATTTTGTTTTCTCAGGATTTGCATTATAAATCACCAGAATATTTTTCCATTCGTCTCCGTTTGCATGATCCTTTAATTGGTAAGCCACTATGTTGGAAGGTGTACCATCTACAAATTCTAAATGTTGTTGAATCATTTCTGAAGTTGGCATTCGAAAGGCGGGATGAGCTTTGCGAAGCGCAATTAGATTTTTATAATAATTAAAATGATCTAAATGTTTTTGTTTAGTTGACCAATCCATACGGTTAATCTTCTCTGGAGATTTATAAGAGTTTTCAACACCATTCTTGGTTCGAAGTAATTCTGATCCTGCGTGTAAAAACGGAACTCCTTGGCTCGTTAATACAATCGCGTTTGCTAGGCGGTGCATTTTCCCAATGGTTTTTTCGTCCTGAGAAGTTGAGTTTACCAACCGATCGTAAAGTGTATGATTATCGTGACATGAGGCATAATTGACACACTGTGTCGGTCTATTGGCAAATGGAGCTTTGGAATAGTTAACCGCACCGTAATCAATCTGCGGATGGAAAGTGGCTCCAACAACACCGAATCTAATTGTTGATTCCAAACCAGGTGCTCCGCTAACAAATCCTTTTTCTTCTGCATTAAAAACGCCCCCTTTAAGTCCGTCTCTGATATCGTCACTAAAGACGGCTGCTTCTTCTAATTTGGGACCATGAATCTTTAGTGCTCGTTCCTCATAAGGAAGGGGAGAATCACCACCAGTCCAACCTTCACCATATACGAAAATACTTTTGTCAATTTCTTTTTGTAAAACCCAAGTTGTGGTATTAATAGTAGCAATATCATGAATACCCATCAGGTCAATTCTGAATCCGTCTATATGATATTCCCGACACCAATGCAGCATGGATTCAAAAATGAATTTACGGACCATCTGTCTTTCCGAAGCGGTCTCATTTCCGCAGGCAGATGCATCTGCGAAGCGACCATCCTCCCAAAATCGATAATAATAACCTGGAGCGATTTGATTAAAAATGGATTTTTGTGTTAAGCCGGTATGGTTATAAACTACGTCTAAGATTACTCGAATACCGTTGGCATGCAATGCTTGCACCATCTCCTTAAATTCTCGAATCCGGACTGCACCATCATACGGATCTGTTGAGTAAGCTCCTTCTGGAACATTGTAATTATGTGGATCATAACCCCAATTATATTTCTCTGTTGGATTTGCTTCATCCACACTTCTACTCATAAAATCAAAACTTGGTAACAAATGAATATGAGTTATTCCTAGGTCTTTTAGATGATCTAATCCTGTGGTTAAACCCTCTTTATTTAATGTTCCAGTTTCGGCAAGTCCAAGAAATTTTCGTTTGTTTTTTATTCCTGATGCTGGATGAGCAGAAATATCACGAACATGCGCCTCATAAATAACTATATCACTGAAACTCTTTAAAGGAGGTCGGAGATCCTTTTCCCACCCATTTGGATCAGTTGTTTTTAAATCTAAAACCATGGCACGTTTACCATTTAAACCCACTGCCTTGGCATAAGGATCGGGCACTCGATCCAAGGTGCGGCCACCCGTTCGAACTTGAAAGTTATAATACTTCCCTGAATAATCACCCGCCAAACTGATTTCCCAGACTCCTTTTTCACCCAAAGTCATCAAATGTTTTTCTAACTGACTATCTGTGTGACCATCCCGATAAATATGGAGTGTCATCCGATCCACTCCTGGTGAGTAAACTTTGAAAGTACTTTTTTCTTTGCTGTAAGTTAATCCCAAATCATACCCTTCATAAATAGGATATTCATCAAAGGATTTATAGGCTGTTTGATGTGTTTGTGCGTAAAAATTCATACTGCAAAATAATAAAAGAATGGGAAGACAATACATGTTTTAAATAATTTG
>CAZYAC010000035.1:15205-21216 GCA_964645475.1 uncultured Saprospiraceae bacterium
GAATATTTTATGAATATTCTTATTCAACCACCCAATCTACCTGCTTGGCTTGTTTCCCATCATTTAATAATAAGGTATAACTTCCAGTTGGTAGCAATAAAGAAGTTCGAGTTCCAGTATTGCCTAATTCAATGGCATCGACTGGGACTGCAAAGGTCATATCTTCATCTTTTCGGAAAGCCATAACCATGCAAGGAGACCCCATCCCATATTTGTCAGGGTTTACTTCTTGATGGAGTCGATACCCATTCATTTCTAACCAAGTGGGTCGATCATTCCGAAAAGAACTACGAGGAAAGAAAACTTGTACATCCACAAACTTTCCAGTTGATTCAGTAATGGTATTTTCTTCTTGTTTGATAAATAGATTGTTTTTATAGAAGAAGACCGTTGGTTCTTTGACGGTTCTAATCGGAAAAAGAGGATCTTCATCTACCTTACATTTTTCAGTGAATGTCCGTTGGTCGATGGTTACAGGATTAATTTTGGTAAAGGTCTTAAACCAGCTGGCCATGGTTTTAAATCCTTTGCTATTGACTTCTTTTATATTACCTCGGCTAGTGAGCACAACGATTTTTGCGGCAGGGTCTTTCTTGATTATTCGATTGATATTCATGGCTCGTGCCCAATCTTTTGCAGATTGTTGGAGTAGAGCAGGGTCAGAAAATTTTGCAGTTCTTTTTACAATTTCCGTTGCTTTTTGCATCTGAATTTTTGATGGCTCATAGGATACAATTTCGAAACCTTTTTGCATCGCCTGTCTGATTAGATCACCGAAAACAGGATCTTTAACATAGTAACCTGTATTAATCACTGGATATGCTCTGTTGTTTAATTCTTTATCACTGGCTACCACATCTTCCATAAAAAAGTAGGTAAAACCCGCTGCGAATAACTCATCCAACATGGTACTTACAAAGGCACGATTTTGGGGATGGTCCGGATATTCATTAAAAAATAGTGCTTTCTCTTTTTTTGCAAGATCCATAATATGCTTCCTGGCAGAAACTGGACGACTATTTTTTAATTGATTTAGTTCTACCGTTTTGGGCTTTTCGGCTGAACGACCATCACAATTCCATTTATTGACATATCGGCCTATAAAACTATGACGAGCTTTCTTTTCTGCGGGTATTTGACTAGAGAATTTATAGATAAATTCTGGTGCCATCATCTCCCGACTGTCTTCTAGTTCAGGATCTGCTTCTACAACAAAATCTACTCTACGATTTTTCTGTCTTCCAGTTTCGGATTCATTTGAAGCGATCTGTTTAGTGATACCATATCCTTCAAACGAAAGTCGATCAGCGTTAATGCCGGAGTTATTAATATAGTCGTAAACCGTTTTAGCACGATTAAATGAAAGTTCTTGGTTGTGTTCAGCTGAACCTACATCATCGGTGTGGCCTTGGATTTCAATTTTTAAGGTTGGATTTTTATTTAAAATTTTAACAAGGTTATCCAACTCATTGTAGGAATTAGGTAATAATTCATACTTGTCTGTTTCGAAATAAATATTATCAATATTAACCGAAGCTGTAGATCCTTTAATGGAATAATATCGGCTCGGTGTATAATCTACCGCGCTATTTGTGAAAGCTTCTACAAAAACATCATCAATAAAAAAATACCCTTTCGCTATTTTTCCAGCATCTGATTCATCTAAAAATTGACCGATATATAAATGGGTAGCCGCTTCCGTGGCTGTAAATTTACCAGTCATCTTGGTCCACTTAACAGGCCGTGCAACATTGTTCGAAGTACTACCTACTTGCGGTTTCGCAGTGAGAATCCTTTTATCACCGTTATAAATATCTTTTGTAAAATAAAGACCAAAATGATCATTCAAATTGGTGGGAACAGGTTTGTTTTTAGAATAATAAGTGGGCATTGAAATCCAGTATTCGACATAATATTCAGTTCCAATTTCCAGCGGCTTAAGTAATTTTATTTTTCCATATTCAGCCCAATAATCGCCGTTCACGACGATACCAATCATCTGCACTCCCGTTCGAGGAGGAATCTCTGTAAGGTTCTTACTATCAAACCGTGGAGTTATCAAATCCGTGGAAGCTTCATTGGGTACGGTCCATTTATAAATGGCCGATTCAAAATCTCGACCCGTAGAGGACATAAACCGAGGCTTTTTCTTTGAAATTTCGAAACTAGGATTTGGAACAATATTCTGAGCAGGAAGCCCAAAACTTATAAGAATGATAAAACAGCTGATAAAGAATTTCATCTTATGGTATTTCATGATATTAAGTTAGAATTCTATAGCCTATTAAACGCAAATATAATGCGAACCTGTCCAATAACTTCTGATATATTGAAGTTTAGGAAATAATTAGTATTTTTTAATGTAAAACTTTACTCATTTGTAATTTTCTTTGTATTATTTTAATAACGCAACAAATCCATAGCTAAAGCAAAATCTCTTGAATTTATAAATGGCTAGAACCAAACCTAGATAATTGGTCTTGGTAATCAAGAATCTAATGGACTTTATGCTGAAATTTTTTGTAAAGAAACCAAAAAGATCATTTGGGAGCATACTAATTATTTTAGAATAAAGTCTAATATATTTCATTAAATTTACGGGGTTTGGTTTCAGAAGTAGAATAACCTTGTTCAAAAGACAAAATCCTATTTTACGTTGAATTAGTAGGATTAGAATTTGAACAAAAATCAGCATCCTCTTTTATGATAGATTTGATAATTGTTTTAACCTATTTTGCCATCATAATGGCAGCTGCACTATCCGGTCGGGAAAAAGCAGCAGATTTGACGGCAGATGGATATTTTCTCAGCAATCGAAATCTTCGGTGGCCGTCTATTGCACTTTCAACTATTGCAACGAATATCCAGGGCTACCAGTTTTTAGGGATGATGGGATCGGCTTATCTTTATGGACTAGCCCAAGCCAATTTGGAGATAAATGCGATGCAAGGAATACTGATGGCAGCCTTCATTTTTGTTCCTTTATATTTACGGGATGGGGTAGTGACCATAACCCAATTTATCCGAAACCGCTTAGGGAATACAGTCGGCCTTTTTTACTCGATTGCGAATATATTGTTATTTGCTACCATTACTTTGGGAGCTGCCCTTTTCTGGGGTGCCTATGCTGCTGACCTTGTTTTTGCTGAATACCTTTCTTTTATTCATCCAGATCGAATTGTTAGGATCTCGATTTTAATAGTTGGACTTGGAATTTTTTCCGCTATTTATACTTATCTAGGTGGATTGAGTGCCGTTGTTAAAACGGATATTATCCAATTTTTTATCTTAATGCTTGGAGGGACCGTCGTACTTTTCATTGCCATTCACCACCTCGGCGGTTGGTCTGAACTCTATCAAAAAACACCAGATAAAATGCATTTGCATCTTCCGGCAGATCATGAAAAATTACCTTGGACTCATGTTTTTGGATTGTTCCTCCTTAATATTAATTATTGGTGTGCCAATCAATCGGTCATGCAACGATCTTTGGCTGCAAAAAATTTACGAGAGGCTCAAATTGGATTGCTGGTTGGTGGTGTGATGAAGTATATTATGGCCGTTTTGATTGTTATTCCAGGAATTGCTTTATATGGTATATTGAAGGATCAAGGAGGTCTTCCAGATCCCGACATGGCATTTCCTTATCTTGTTAAAAATTATCTTCCAACTGGTTTAAAAGGTATTATTCTATGTTCCCTTTTTGCCTCTTTAATGAGTACGGTAGATTCCACTTTTAACTCTTTGGCTACTTTATTTTCTATTGATATTTATAAAACTTACTTTAACAAAACGGCCACAGATAAGCAGGTTATTCAAGTTGGCCGTCGAGTCATTTTAATATCTTTATTAACTGGAATTATTATGGGGTTAGTTTTATTATATGTCAAGTTTGAAAATCCAACCCTTGCTTTTACCCACACCCTTAATGAATTAAGATACTATATCAACTGTGGAATTGTGGTGTTAATTTGCACTGCTGCCTTTTTAGTTTTACCCAATCAGGTGATGGCCTTGGTGGCTTTTCTATCTACGATTCCATTGCAAATTATTTTTCAAAAAGTTTTTCCTGAGATGAACTATTTTGTAAGATGTGGGTGGGTAATCATATTGGCTTTTTCATTGGTAACGGCATTTAGTATGAACGGTGGTTGGAGATCCCGAAAGGAACTGTTTAAGTACGATGAGCCATTGATTGGAAGAATAGGCTTAGGATTAGCAGTATCTTTGCTATTGCTACATGTTATTTTTCATTAGATTTTTTCTTTTGAATAGCAAATTTATTTGTCAGGTAGTCAGAAAAAAGTATTAAATTTCAGTAAAATTTTCTCAATAGCGATTTAATATGCTTTATTATTTAGTCCGCCCGTTGGCGCGGCTAGCGCTGAAATTCTGGTTTACAAAAATTCACTTAGTGCATCTCGAACGGGTTCCGCAAAGCGATCCTGTAATTATGGCCATTAATCATCCTACTATTTTTATTGAACCCTGTATTATGGCATGTTACCAACCACGGGCTTTATTCTTTCTAGCCAAGGGAGTTTTGTTTGTTTCACCGTTTACTATTTTTTTGAAATCCCTTCATATGATTCCTCTTTATCGGCAAAAGGATGGTGGTTTTGACAAACGAAAATCTAACATTGATACTTTTGATTATTGTTATAAAAAAATTTCTGAAAACGGCGCCATTCTAATTATGCCCGAAGGAAGTACGGAACAAGTCCGTCAACTTAGAGCATTGACTAAAGGATTTGCAAAGATGGCTTTTGGAGCTTATGAAAAAGATAATGAAACTCAGCTAAAAATTCTTCCGATTGGCGTCAATTTTTCGGACGCAGATAAATTTCGCAGTGAAGTGAGTTTAGGTTTTGGGGAACCTTTGCAAATTCAAGATTATGTAGAATTATATAAAACTTCTCCGCGAGAAGCCACGAAGCAATTAATGGAGGACTTGTATAATGGGATGCTAGGTCAAGTAGTACATGTAGAGAATTCCAGCGATTTTGAATTAGCAAATCAATTATTAACCATAACTGAAAACCAGTTCCCAGCTAAAATAACACCTGTAGTTATAAATAATTCAAATAAAATTGTTGGCGATAAAAAAACTACGGATATGATTGAAAATTTAGAAGATGCTGATAAAATCGAATTAAAATCTCAAACTCAAAACTATTTTAAGGAATTGAAGCAATTAGGAATCACTGATTATGCCCTTTTACATGCAGAAAAATACCGGATTCCAACCTTGATGTTTTTGGTGTTAACCCATTTAATATTTCTAATCGGGTGGTTGACCAATGTACTTCCTTATGGGTTTGGCTTATTTTGCGGATCTAAAACCAAAGATGTCGAAACGAGGATGAGTGTAGTATTGGGATTGACTTTTGGTTTTTTTCTCCTTTATTATCCCATTATGATATTAATTGGTTGGTTTTATGGTGGTTGGTTCTGGTTTATTTTAGCCATCCTAATTCCAGTTTTTGGCTATTTCAGTGTTATTTATTTGGATATCGCTCGAAGATATCGAGGAGCTTTGAAAGTACGTCAAACAGCTAAAAAGGTTATTGAAGAACTGCTTGAAAAACGCAGGTCAATTCTAAATAAACTTTAAAAGTAATTCAAGCTTTAATGCACAGTGTATTTAATCTTCCATCATCGCAATTACTTTCATCTCAATTAGCAAATTAGGATGAGGAAGTTCCTTGACGGCCACAGTCGTCCGAGTCGGGCCAGTATGATCAAAGTAATCTCCGTACACTTCATTGTATCCTTTAAAATCTTCCATTTTTACCAAAAAGGTCGTTACATCGACGAGGTTAGAAAGATTTGCGCCAATACTTTCTAATAGCGTATTAATGTTTTCAATTACCGCTTTAGTTTGTTTCCTAATGTCTAAGGTTACACTACCATCTGCATGTATCTCAACACCTTCGTGGCTGTTATCTGGACGCCGGCTACTCGTACCAGAAACGAAAATGAATTTCCCAACCCGCTTTACATGTGGATAT
>CAZYAC010000036.1:0-21082 GCA_964645475.1 uncultured Saprospiraceae bacterium
AATTTAGATTTATCTAACCGAAAGGCTAGGCTTTTTGTATCTACACGTAGACGTGTAAACAAGCGCTCGGCTTTAGGTGGTTGTAGATGGAGTTGTAAGTGTAAATGTCTTAGCTCACATAAAACGAAATATCAATAGAATAATTAGATTTCAAACCAAGCAATGAAGTATTCACCAAAAGATGGATTTCCATATTATTTTGAATTAGCAAAAGACGATAGTTTACAATCAATTTTTTCGGCGATGCCCACTTTATCACTTTTGCAATCAATTGATGAGGAAAAAGCAAATTTTCGATATGAACCAAACAAATGGAATATCAAACAGATAGTCGGACACATTACTGACCATGAAAGGATAAAAATGTTTAGAGCTTTTCAATTGAGTAGAAATGAAAAAGTCCAACTTTGGGGATATGACCAAGAATTTTTGGTAAATAACAGTCGATTTAATGAACTAAGTATTCAATTGTTGTTGGCAGACTATTTAAACGTAAGGAAAGCTTCTGTAAGTTTTATAGATACCTTGTCACAAGATCAATTACAAAGAAAAGGGATAGCTCGACAATATGAGATTACCCTGGAAGAATTTCTACGATCGATTATTGGTCACGAGAAACATCATATAAACATCATCAAAGAAAAATATGGTGTATAATCACAAAGCGATGACCACACCACTGCTGTGATAATATACGCCACAGCTTTTCATCCTCACTAAAAAGTTTTGTCGCTCGTTTACACGTCTCGTGTAGAAACGAAAACTTAGACAAATTTTTCTTAAATTGAATATTCATAAAATCTTAGACCGAAAAGGTCCAAGTGCCTGAGCGATAAACCAATTCTAAACTCAAAGAAAAATTGCAAGAAGGAATTTGGAACGATGAAGGTTTTGTGTTTAGAAGTAGAGTAGATAAAGTTAGCTTTGTCTAGCTGAAGAGCTAGGCTTTTTGTATCTACAGGTAGACGTATAAACAAGCGCTCGGCTTTAGGTGGTACTAGTAGACTAGTTGGGAAACTAAATCACACTTATCCTTAATTTATAAAAAATTGAATATCAATATAAAATGTACTGTTAGCTAGAATTAAAAAAATCAACTAAGCAATTTATTACTGGTAAAATGACAGAAAAAATAATAAAAAATATACAGTTAATTGTTTCAAACTTGCCTGAAAATTTCGGAAATATTTTTCAGAAATCATATATTAAAACGATTAAAAAAGGAGAGCAAATCTTAAAGGAGGGACAAACCTGTTCAAACTATTATTTTGTAAATAAAGGTGCCCTTAGGATTTATTTTATTGATGATGGTAAGGAGATTTCAAATTGGTTTGCATTTGAAAACTATTTCTTTACCGAACTTGAAAGTTATACCTTTCAAAAACCGTCAAAATTTTATATTGAAGCTATAGAAGACGCTGAAATTCTCATTATCAATAAAACACAAATGGATAACCTATTAAAACATTCTTTCGGACAGGAATATGTTAGAAAAAATTGGGAATATGCGTTTATCCATTTAAACAATGTTATTGTGTCTTTTCAAAGTAAATCTGCTAAAGAACGATATGATGAACTTTTTGATTATCCTGATTTTATTCAACGCATAAAGCAACGAGATCTTTCATCTATGATTGGTATTTCCCATTACTCATTAAGCAGAATTAGGAAAAAAAAGAAATAGTAAAATTGTTCGATGTTGCCAAATGGCAATTTTTTTAAGAAAAAGTTGAACCATCTTTGCATAATTGATAATCAAACTATTTAAGAATGAAAGATGAAAATAATGAGTATTTCCAAAAGCATTTTATTCAAGCATTGAAAGAAAAAATGCCAGGCAATTCACAATTACAAGAAAAAGTAATTTTAAATAGAGCTAAAGAGTTAATAGATTCAAACAAAAATCTATTAGTAGATATACAATCACATGAACACCTCCATACTACGTGTTTAGTCATTGCCTCTTTCGAAGAACTTAAAAAAGCGTTGGATTTAAAATTATCGTTGGAGATAATTAAATATGCATTCGTCGATAGTTTATCGTTTATTACTGATGAAACAGCAAAATTCTTAAATAAATCAGAAGACCCTTTTCGAGATATAGTATTGATTTCAAAACAAAAGGAAGAAGCATATGGCAAAACGTTTACTTTTCACAGAAAACAAGATGATGATAAAGCATATCTCTTAGAAATTAAAAAATGTTTCTATTGCAAAATCTTAAAATTAAACGAAGCAGAAAAACTTATGCCTATATTTTGTGATTTCGACACAAATTGGATGAATGCAATTGATGCTGAGAAACATAAGTTTCGGTTTGACAGACCGGAAACGATTGGAACAGGAGGGGATATATGTAAATTTTATTTTACAAGAATAGACTCGAAATAAAAACGGTATATAACTCGTGCTAGTCGGGAATAGTTACTAAACACAACTACTTCGTCTAGCCTTACTGTGACGATACAACTCTCCATCCTCACTAAAAAGCTTTGTCGCTCGTTTACACGTCTCGTGTAGAAACGAAAACTTGGACAAATTTTCCTTAAACTGGGTGTTGATAAAACCTTAGACCAAAAAGTCCCATGTGCCTAAGCGACAAACCAATTCTAAACTCAAAGAAAAATTACTAGAAGGAGTTTGGAACGATGAAGGTTTTGTATTTAGAAGTAGAGTAGGTAAAGTTAGCTTTGTCTAGCTGAAGAGCTAGGCTTTTTGTATCTACACGTAGACGTGTAAACAAGCGCTCGGCTTTAGTTGGTAGTCGTGAACTAGAAAATCATCTTGACTACCTTTTTCAAAAAATAGAAAAAGCCCGCTCCTATCCTCAGATAAAAGCGGGCCTTCTTATTCAGAATTTTGAAATCAAATTTCCTCTAAAGATCAAACTTAATCCCCTGCGCCAACGGCAATTTCTTACTATAATTAATCGTATTCGTCTGACGACGCATATACGCTTTCCAAGCATCCGAGCCACTCTCACGGCCACCACCTGTTTCTTTTTCACCACCAAAAGCACCGCCAATTTCCGCGCCGCTCGTTCCGATATTAACATTGGCGATTCCACAATCAGAACCTGCCGCAGAAAGGAATAATTCAGCGTCACGCATACTGTCTGTCATGATCGCAGAAGACAATCCTTGTGGTACATCATTTTGCATGGCAATTGCTTCATCTAGATTCTTATATTTGATCAAATACAGGATTGGTGCGAAGGTTTCATGCTGTACGATTTCGTATTCATTTTTTGCTTCGGCAATACAAGGCTTAACGTAACAACCGCTACCATAACCACGTCCTTTCAACACACCGCCTGGGACAAGCATTTTTCCACCTTCCTTCTTCAATTTTTCGATCGTATCCAGATAGCTATTAACCGCATCTTTATCGATCAGTGGTCCAACGTGATTTTTAGAATTTAAAGGATCACCAATTTTTAACTGCTTATAAGCTTTGGTCAATGCCTTCTTTACATTATTATAAACACTTTCGTGAACGATCAATCTACGAGTAGTCGTACAACGCTGTCCACAAGTACCTACCGCACCAAATAAGGCACCCGTCAATACTAAGTCCATATTAGCATCTGGTGTTACAATGATGGCATTATTTCCACCAAGCTCCAATAAGGTCTTACCTAATCGAGCTCCTACTGTAGCAGCCACAATCTTACCCATCCGCGTACTTCCCGTTGCACTCACCAAGGCTACCTGCTTATCGGTGGTCATGTATTCTCCTACTTGGTAATCACCGTTGATCAAACAACTCACGCCCTCAGGGACTTTATTTGCTTTCAATACTTTCTGTAAAATATTCTGACAGGCCACTGCACATAAAGGTGTTTTTTCGGAAGGTTTCCAAACACAAACATCGCCACAAACCATCGCGATCATGGAATTCCATGCCCACACGGCTACTGGGAAGTTAAAGGCAGAAATAATTCCAACGATCCCTAGCGGATGCCACTGCTCATACATACGATGGGAAGGTCGCTCAGAATGCATCGTCAATCCATAGAGTTGACGAGATAGACCTACGGCAAAATCACAGATGTCGATCATCTCTTGTACTTCCCCGAGGCCTTCTTGCAGACTCTTTCCCATTTCGTAGGAAACCAGTTGCCCTAGGGCCATTTTTTGATCACGGAGTGCGTTACCATACTGACGTACAACTTCTCCTCTTTTGGGAGCGGGAATCGTTCGCCAAGTGGCAAATGCCTTTTGTGAGGTCCGAATTACTTTATTGTATTCACTTTTAGAGGTAATACTCACACTACCAATATATTTTCCGTCCACTGGAGAGTAAGATTCGATATATTTTTTAGAACTGGCCGAAGATTTTAGTCCGGTACTGGTTCCATTATTTTTTTGTTTAAGTCCTAATTTTTTTAAGAAAGCTTTTTTCATGAAAATGGGTTTTATTTGGAAGTTGTTTTATAACTTCTTAATTAAGAAACGGTGCAAAGGTATTAAAAACTTCTTACGTTCGTTTCACCCATTATGTTCCAAATAAGAGCCTATCTAAAAAAGCAGAATAACTGCGTAAGTTATCCTGCCTTTTGGTCAATAGAATTTTACTAAATAATAGGGTTTTAGGCTAATGCTACCACCCCGGAACGATATTCAGTCCAAAGACCCCTCTCGTGTTTTTCTGTAACGGAATCGCATAATAGGGTTCTAAAATAAAAGCACCAAACACATTGACCCGTAAAGACACCCCGGAACTAAAAATAGCTTTCGGAGAGACGCCTTGCGTTTGGTCTCCTAAATCACCAAATTCCGAAAAAGCTACGCCTCCATCGACAAACAACGCTAAATCACTGAATAGGAATTTAGATTTTATCAAAGCTAAGCCTTCCGGCCCAGTAAAGGGCAATCGTACTTCAAAACTACCATTCAGTAATTTACTACCAACCAGTTGATTGAAGTTAATATCATTTTCTTGCAAAGTCTGACCGATACTATTAAAACCATATCCTCGAACACGAGTCGGATCACCAGCATATAACGACGGTAACACTTCCGCATCCTCTCCATAGCGCGCATAATGGGTAGCTCGCACGGCTAACGAAAACGGTTTTAGATATTGGTATTTTCTAAAATCGATTAAAGTGGAAAAGAATTTTGCATCCCCAAAATATTGTTCTACTCCAATCCGGTAACGATGTCCTTTCAAGGGAGAAGTAACGCCAAAAACAGAATTATCTCCAACAAAGGCCGCACTGGTAGTAAAGATATTTAGGGCCTCTAGGCCAAGGTCTGTTTTTTCACGATCACCATTTCCAATAAATCGACCATTTAGATCATAAAAAAGCGGCGTGATATCATTGCGGAATGAAAATCTGCGATAATTCGTTCCCACTTCAAAACGCTGCGTTCGGTTTAGTGGAAGCTGTGCGAATACCCCTCCTCCATCTTGAAAAACACGGGTTATATTCAGATCCACTCGTTGCACCGGAATGGGTGTATTATTTCCTCCCACAGTAATTTCGTCTCTTTGTGGAAAGCCACTGAATCCAGATCGGGTGACTAAATGCGATAAACTTGCTCCCCAAGTAATTCTATTGTTGCGATTGATATAAGTGACCTGACCACTAAGGTCAGCGATTTCTCCATTGAGAGAAAGCCCAGCCAGAAGTTGATTATTACCCAACACATCCCCAAACAACATTTCTACGCCACCCGCAAGTGCGGTATTTGAATTTAGATTATTGCCCACTCCAACTCCGACACCGGCGCCACCACCAACATAATCCAGCTTAAACTTAGGGCGGTATGCGCTTTCAGTAATTGAATCTACTGGAATTTTAGATAAACCATCTAGGCGATTGAGGTTTGTATTTACCACATCTATTCGTTCTGGATTAACAACTGGCAGTAACGCAGCGTCCATTTTTATTTCATGATGTGCTACTGGCAGGTCAAGCATCTCAGTTTGCTTAGCCTGAAATATGGAATAACGATTTTTATAAAACACGGTATAAAGCATTCGATCTTTTCTGGTCGACACACTCAAAGCAGGCGCTTGGTGGGTGATGCCACTAATACCCGTCGCCAAATCAGTCAACTGATAAATCGTGGCAGTTTCTGGCTCATAGCGATATACATTGCGGTAACCATCCCGATTAGATAAGAAAACGATATTTCCATTGTGATCAAACAGTGGATTAAAGTTATCCGCTCCGTGGAATACTTTGAGGTCGGTTTGTTCTCCAGTGGCGATGTCCAGCGTTGTTAGACCGTAGGTCCACTTTCCGTTCACACGTCCGTTTTGCAAGCTGATACGATCAGAGCTATATACCAACTTTGTTCCGTCCTTAGACCAAGCCGGATGCAGTTCTGAGGCATTATCATTAGTTAACTGGGTTACAAGATTCGTTTTTAAATTATAAGCGTATAAATCATTCTGTCCTTCTACCAATGCTGCCACCACGATCGTTTTTCCATCTGGAGACCACGTTGGATTGGTAATGGCAGGGAGGCCGGGAATCGTAATTTCTCTCTCTGTTTTTCCGTTTTTGATATTTTTTATCACCAATCGATTGGCGCCTTTACTGACGACTACATACGCAAACTTTTTACTGTTTGGTGACCAAGTTCCCGCCGATTCCAGATAACTAAAATCGTCAATATGCCCATCACGTGATGGGCTGGCTATTTTACGAATTATTTTTCCCGTACGGGCTTCTGCTAGAAAGAGATCTAAAGAAAATAAATCTTTTTCAGAAAGAAAGACGACGTACTTTCCATTGGGACTCAAAACTGGAGAAAGATTCATTTTACCCGCATTCTTTTTTGAAAATAGTTCTTTCCCTTTGACGGTTGCTTTATTATTTAGATAAGGTTGATAATGCGTTTTCAACCCTTCCTGCCAACGGGTACTAAGATCTTTTAAAGTGGTACCTAACACTTTTTTGGAAGCTACTTTTAATCCTTCTTTAGCGGTGGTCATAAAAAACGGTTCGATGATTTCATCTCCGTAGATACCCGTTACAAAGGCCCAAAAGGCTTGTCCCCAGCGATAGGGAAAGTATTTCGGATTGTCAAGATCTTTAATGGCAGGAACGTTATCATTGAGTACAGCATCGCGCATCCACATGGCCGTGTGTGCATCCGATCGGCCAATGGATAAATATTCTGCGAGTCCTTCTACCATCCACAACGGAAGGTTGGACAAACTACGTAGCGAAGTACCATCGCCGTTGATGACCATATGATATTGAAAAGCGTGTACTAGCTCATGTCCTAGGACATGATGCGTTTGTTGATTGGAATGAGTGAGCGGCATGATGACTCTATTTCTCAGGCCTTCGGTTACACCACCTGTTCCTACGCCAATATTTCCAGAGATAGCATTTGTTTGTTGAAAATCAGCATGATTATTATAAAATATCAATGGATTTTTTTTGGTAAAAGTATCTCTTAGAACAGCCTGATGCAGTCTATACCATTGTTCCGTCTGCTGACTTAAGTCGAGGATAGAGCTATCGTTTTTCAGGTAATGATAGATTTCAAAATTTGGGGTATTATAAACTTTAAAATCAAATTTTTCGTAGCGAGCTTTGTTTTGGCCGAAGTACTGAGCGTTGAGTTGTCCAACCAGTAAAAAGCTGACAAAGAGTAGCAATAACTTAATGTTCTGGTTCATAATCTTTAGTTTTTATCAGGGATGAAACAATAATGAATTGGGGTATTAGATTTTATTCAACCACATTTTTGTTTTATGATTTATAACTAAGGATTATCCATTTATATCATTATGCCTATGTTAAAGAAATTTTAAACCTTTACTTTTTGCCAATACTAGTCAATTATTATGGAAGTTTCCGGACATGAACAATGAGCTAATAATAAGGTTTTGCAAATAACAAACGCACTTGCTACCGAAGTAACAAGTGCGCTTATTTAATTATTTCCTTTTTTTGATGATCTTATCCGTTCTTATTGAAACGGCTTAAAAATTCTCCCATTGCTTTACCAGCAGCTTCACGTCCACCTAATCCGAAAGACAGTGCAAATGCAACTGCGATAGATCCTAGTGTCAATCCGAAAGCAAGGTTTACAATATCATCAGCGATACCCATAGTAGATAAAGCGATGGCTCCAAAGATTCCTAAGATAGCGAATCTAGATATAGAAGCCAACCATTCGTTGTCTTTGTTAGACGCCATAACAGTGTGTACTTTATTAGCGATAAAGGCTCCGATTGCCATCACAAACAGACCGAATAAGATACGACCCGTTACTTCGAATATGTCTTCTAGAATATTAGAGATAGAAGCCATTTCTAACTTATCAGCAGCAGATAAAATACCAGCAAACATGATAAAGAAGAAAGCGATATTACCAACAAACTTAGATGCTGGTGTAGCTCCGATCATGCTACTAAAACCCATTTTATTAGAAAGATCGTCAATTCCTAAGTTACGTAATAATTCAGTTAAGAATCCTACTACAAACTTACCGACTACATAGAACACTCCTAAGATGATCCCTGCAGCAATAATTTTTGGAATAGCTGCCATCATACTATTTAACATATTAGTAGCAGGAACGCTGATCGCCTTCATGTTTAGCTGATCCAAAGCAATTACTAGAATTGGTACAAAAACAAAAACAAATACTAATTGCTTAACTAGTTTTGTTAAAGCTACTGGATCTTTCCAGCCCATCTTTTCAGATAAGGTTTCGATACGTCCAGCAACAAATCCAGTTGCTTCAGAAGCAATGGTTGCAATGATATAACCAGCAAAGCCAATAATACCTGCAGCAATAATTTTTGGAATATAACCGAAGAACGTGCTAAGCATGCCCTTGAGTGGCTCTAATACATTGTTTACACCTAGCATATCCAATACTAATAACAGTACGAACAACAGTACTAAATAATAAACTAGTTTTCCTATTAGTTGGTCAATTCGAAAACTGACATTCATCCTTTGTCCTAGACGCTCGTCAATACTCGTGTTTTTCAATAATCTAATAGCAAGTCTTTTAAAAATTCCGGCCACTAAAAATCCAATAAGTAAAATAACTAAAGCACCGAATACACCTGGTAATGCCGTTCCGACACTGCCTTGTAGACTATTAAATAATCCCTGGAGAGCTTCCATAGTAAAGTAAGTTTTGATTTAAGGTTTAAAAATAAAAATATATAGTACCTGTCCCTTTCCATAAAAGAAAGCGAAACAGATTAATTCAACGAAAATATCAGTATTATATAGAGACTCCTAAATAGAAATAAATAGTTTATCTCATTCTGTTTCCCCTTTAGATGCAGAATGTTACAATAAGTAACACTTTTTTTAACTTTTTTTTAAAACTTAATGATACAATTTTAGTTTAAAAAATATGTTACACACGAATTCTGATCCAATTCTTCTTTTCGATGGTGTTTGTAATCTCTGTAATGGGTTCGTAAAAGAAGTAATTACACGGGACCATAAGGGAGTAATTCGTTATGCCTCCTTACAATCTGAGGCTGGTCAAAAGCTACTTGCCAATATTAAATTAGATAAATTTTCGATGGATACCGTCATTTTAGTCGAAGGGGAAGATTGCTACACAAAATCAGATGTTGCCTTGCGAATTTTTCAGCATTTGGGTGGTGGATGGTCTTATTTCTATTATCTGTCTATTATTCCCAAATTTATACGAGATACCGTTTACGATTTAATTGCCCGCAATCGCTACCGATGGTTTGGTAAAAAAGATACTTGTATGCTTCCACGGCCAGAATGGGAAGATCGTTTTTTATAAAATTTATTTAGCATACTTAGAAAGAGAAAGAAAGATTAAGTAGAGAGAACTGATGATTTAAAAAAATAGATAAGAGTAATCCAATTAATAGCAGCCAAAATTTTCTTTCCAAAAAAATTTTTCTTTTTTTCTCTAAACCAAGATAGGTCAAGTAGGCCACAAAAATAGAGTTTGTAAAATATAAGGTAAGCATGTTTGAATATTCGGGGTAAAAAATTTACAAAACAAATAGGGATTCCCCATTCAGACGAGAATTATTAAAAAATAGTTGCAACTCCTAACGTTTAAATTCATTAATACTGGTAGAAATACTCAAATGGTTGACACCACCTGCCAAATGATAGATAGCCCGTCCATATTCTATTCTGAATTTACTCACTTTTATTCCTGCGCCAAATGAAAAACCCGTTAGGCTGCGAAATTCAGCTACTTTTAACTCCGCACGACGTTGATGATTATATCCAACTCTAACTCGAAAATTTTCTTTCTTCCCAAATAAAAATTCTCCTCCAAAAGATAAGTGTCGGAAAAAATTATCCAAATTGACAGCAAACCACCCACGTTCAGAAGATTGGATATCTCCTAACAAAGGGCCTTCGTCTACTACATTGGGATCATCGTAAAGAATATTCCATTGGTCTAGGTTCCGATAATTAATGGTGAGTCTAAAAGGCAAATATTTTAATTTTTGTGCGATCCCTAAATTGATCTCGAAAGGCAGGTACTCTCGATTACCCTCCCGAAAAGAGCTGATCGTCAGCCCTGCGTTGCGTACCACTAGTGCCGCCGAAAAATTACTACTCGTATCACGATAATAAGCACCAAGATCAAGGGCCAATCCAGAAGAACGATAAGATTCTAACTGAGAGGTGATAAATTTTAGATTAGCACCTACTGCAAGGTTTTCATAGAGTTGTCGGGAAGCACCCACATTAATGGCGTATTCTGCAGCTTTAAAGGTTCCTAGATTTTGCTCAAATTCATTTGTTTGATCAAAGGTTCCATAATCGATAAATTGCACTCCTCCATGAAAGGTCATATTTAATTTCTCAACATGCTGGGCGTAAGCAGCGTAACCTGTCCCAATATCAGCGGCATAAAAATTATAATTAAATGAAAGTTGTTTATCCATCTTAGGATTTAGCAGAGCAGGGTTACGATAGGCCGATGCTAGGTCACTATCTCGTACCGCTAATAATTGTCCTCCCAATGCGGTAATACGAGCAGAGGGTGAAAGGTTTAAAAATTCAAAAACACGTTCTCCTCCTAATCTTTGAGCATGACTCGTTAAAACCATTCCTAGAAAAAGGAGTATCAGTAAAAATTGCTTCATTCGTAAATTATATTTTTTTTGTGCTTACCGCTCCATCCGTTCGCGTCCAGCTAGTTCGACATACTCCTTTTTCACAATTCATTTTTTTTATGAGGTCTCCATTTTCGTCGAATAACTCCAACGGACCGTGTTCACTATGATTACCACTATAATAGCTTCCTTTTGCTTTTAAATTACCATTGGGATGATACTCTACGAAAGGACCGTTTTCGACGTTGTCTTTAAATTGTACAATTTCTTTAAGTTGTCCATCTTCGTAATAACTTTTTGCCTCTCCTACTAATACACCATTGAGATAGGCAGCAGCAAATTTAACCTGACCATTTGAATAAAACGATTGATAGGGTCCTTCAAAATTACCATCTTTATAACTTTCGACTGATTCTAGCACCCCTTGCACTGTATACAATTTGCGTTCGCCGTGTAAGGTGTCTTGCAAATAGTTTGCTTCTTCCAACAGTATTCCTGCGCTATCTCGGAGGGTATAAGCACCCTCTTTAACACCCGTTTCCTTGTGGATCTGATAAATAATTTTTTGACCGAACTCATTTTGTTCAGTTACCGTTTGAAACTCATTTTTACATCCAACCAAAAAGAGGATTAATGATAAAAGACAAATGATTCTAGTCATAATAATATAACGTAAAATTAAATAATTGATTGCGAAGTATTCGTCAGATAGCTGACGCATTAACAAATGATGAAGTTGTTCAATACCTAAAGGTAATAATGAAATGCGAATCGGTAGTTAAAATTGGTTGAATTTTTAAAATGCTACTTGCCGCTTTCTACTTGCTTTTGCTTCCCTCGACCGCGATTAAAAAGGCCAAGTATTTATCCTCGATGCAAGCATACGAGGTATTCTGAACATTCAAATAAAAAATCCCGAAGTCTGAATTAACAGACTCCGGGATTGGAAAATATTTTGTACTGATAAGCGTAAATTTTACGGATTGCCAGTTTTAGACTTTATCCTAAATAATTTCGTATGGCCAAAAAACTATTTTAGTATAAAGTCTATTAATTCGTCTTAAACCATTTGTCCATTGCTGGAACCAACTTTGGCTGTAGGAATTTCCACAACAGATCTTCCAATACTTTCGTAGTGAAATCCGTATTCTTTCATACTTTCTAAGCTGTACAGGTTACGACCATCGAAGATCGCTTTGCTTGACACCTTTTCTTTGATTTTATTGAAATCAGGTGTACGGAATACACTCCACTCAGTAATGATTGCTAGAGCATCCGCTCCATCCAATGCATCGTACTGGCTTTCTACAAGAGTGATACGGTCTCCAAACATTTGGCCAATATGCTCCATGGCCTCTGGATCAAATGCTTTGATTTGAGCTCCAGCCTGTAGTAGTTCTTCCATAATGTATAGCGCCGGTGCTTCCCGAATATCATCGGTATTAGGCTTGAAAGCCAATCCCCAGACAGCGATGGTTTTACCTGCTAGATCTGCACCGAAGAATTGCTTAATTTTCTTAGCTAATACCGTTTTTTGAATCTGATTTACATTCATTACTGAATTCAGAATCTTAAAATCATATTCGTGCTGTCCAGCTGTACGGTGCAATGCTTGTACATCCTTTGGGAAACAGCTTCCACCGTAACCAACACCCGGAAACAAGAAACGCTTACCAATTCGATTATCGCTACCCATTCCTTTACGTACCATATCTACATCTGCTCCTGCCTTTTCGCAAAGATTGGCAATTTCATTCATAAAAGAGATACGAGTCGCTAGGTAAGAGTTAGCCGCATATTTAGTCATCTCAGCAGAACGTTCGTCCATAAAGATGATTGGGTTACCCTGACGAACGAATGGTTCGTATAATTTTTTCATTGCTTCTCGTGCTTTATCCGACTTCGTACCGATTACTACTCGGTCCGGCTTCAGAAAATCATCAACAGCAACTCCTTCTCGTAAAAACTCAGGATTAGAAACTACATCAAATAACCTTGGATCTAAGTGTTTAGCTAAACGCTCGTGTACTAGTTCAGAAGTTCCAACAGGAACTGTACTTTTATCTACGATTACTTTGTAATCTGTAATAATACCAGAAAGATCGCTTGCTACTCCTAAGATGTAAGAAAGATCAGCTGATCCATCTTCGCCCGGAGGCGTAGGTAAAGCCAAAAAGATTATCTTGGCATCTTTGATAGCTTCCGCTAAATTAGTAGTAAAAGAAAGGCGTCCTTGCTTGGTGTTTCTTTCGAAAAGAAGTTCAAGACCTGGTTCAAAAATGGGAACTTCTCCGTTCCGCATTCGCTCTACCTTATTTGCGTCGATATCAACGCAAATAACATTGTTTCCGGTTTCGGCGAAACAAGTACCCGTTACTAGTCCAACGTACCCGGTGCCAACGACTGCTATGTTCATCTTTAATAATTTATGATGGTGAATAAAATGATTTATTTATTAGACTTTATGCTGAAATGTTTTGTAAAGAATCCAAATAGATATTTTTGATCATATTGAAGCTGTTTTTTAAGATCCTAGCCTAGCTATGGACGAAAAAAAAGCTAAAAAGATGGACAAAAAGATCATTTGGAAGCATACTAATTATTTTAGAATAAAGTCCATTGGTTATTAAAACCAGCTATTTTTTTTCCTGAATGTTTTTGGTAGATTTCACTGATTTCTTGGCCAAAAAGAAATACTCGGTATTACTGCCGATTTTTGTAGGCTTGGAAAGAAATGTTATCCTAAAATCAGTTATTTGCGGAAAGTTACCACCACTGTTTATTGTAAATTGAAAAATACAATGATCGTAATGTTCTACAAAAATATAAAAAAAAAAGCTAATGCCCTCGATAATAAGGGAATTAGCTTTTTGAGTTCAAATTACGTACCAAAATTACATTTTTTTAATATATGTTTTGGATTCTAGTAAACTCTAGAGCGATTATCCGTAATATCTGCGTTATTTTTTAGTCCTTCTACAATTTGTCCTCTTACATTACTACGCATAGTAGTATTGGTTTTCTTTTTAACATCTATCAAATTAGTAGCTGATCCGACGGTTGTTTTTCTAGTAGATTTGACGACATAGACACCATTAGTACCAATAATTGGAGCGGATGCTTGGTTTTCGGTCAGCGCAAAGGCACTTGCAATAACTTTTGGTTCTGCCCCTGCTCCAGGAATTGCAGAAGAAGAGAAGCTCAAGTCAGTAGCTGTTTCTACCGTTCCAGAATAAGCACTTGCAATAGCATTGAGGTCCTTACCTTTCATCTCTTCCATCAGCATTTGTCCTTTTTTATAATTTCTCACCTGCGTTTCAATATCACCTCTAACAAAATCCACTGAAGGCATACCTTCAGGCTGAACAGCTCTTAGACCAGCGATGACAAATTTTTCATCATAAAAATCTACATCATTCTGATAAATATATACTTGAGAAGATACTTCTCCTACGGTTCCATTTTCAAATCCCCACTTGATAATATCTCTTGAGGTTTGTCCACTTCCCAAAGTTCCCAAAATATAGTCGTTATTTTTTACGGGAGGAGAAGTTTCCACAATAATAGATGGATCAGCTTGCGCCGCTGTTACCATATCGTTTACAGAACGATTATTACTAACAAATTCTAACGCTTTATTATTTACAGCACTGATCGTTTCTTCACTAGGAATGATGTTTTGTCTTAACATCGCAATTTTAACACCTTCTTCATTGGTGAGATATTTATAATCCGTCACCTCTACTAAGTGCAACCCAAACTGCGTAGCAATGATATTAAGTTCGTTTTTCTCTGCCTGGTAAAAAATCAGGTCATTAAAAGGTCCCACCATCGCGTTTGGTCCAGCAAATCCCAAATCACCTCCTTTAACATTAGAAGGTCCTTGACTGAATTTTACGGCCAGTGAATCAAAACGCTCCGTTCCTGCTTCCACCAAATTCTTCAAACTATCCAATAGCTGGAAGCCACGAGTAAAACTTGCTTGATCAGTTCCCTGAATCAAAATATGTCGCGAACGAACAGAATCAGGAACTGTTTTTCTGTCCAACAACTTAACTGCCACAAACGCATTCCCTTCCTTATAGGGTCCAACTACTGTACCTGGAGCTATGTTGAAAAGTGTATCTGCGTATGAACCGGTTAGGGTAGCTTTTTTCTGATAAATCCCACTAATGGTTCCAAAATTATTTTCTACAAAAGCAGAATCATTGGTAGTAGATGCAAACTCAGGTAACAACTCATTCATTGTATTACGGATATTGCTTTCGTCTTCAGCGGTAGGCTTTACTTCAAAAACAGCATAATCCATTTTACGTGTTTCTACATCTTGGCGATACAATGAACGGTTTTCGTTCATGTAGCTCGTGTAATCTGCATCCGTCAGTGCCACTTTACTATCGTCAATATTATCGAAAGGAACTTTTACATATTCAAAGTCTACTTTTTGCTCATCATTGCTATACATCATTTCTGCCATCCAACTAGGCGTATAGATGGCTTTAGAAACCAAAGTCTCTAGTTTTGATTGCAAAGAAGTTTTTATGATTTCTTTTTCTTGGTATCCCCAACGAGTCTTAAATTCGGGATTGGTAATATTACGCGTTTCAATGGCCGTCTTAATTTCAGTCAATTGCTGACGATCAATCTGTCCTGTGGAAGGATTTGTATAACGCTGTAGAATGAGTGGACTCAATTTTCGGTTATCGTTACTAAACTGAAGATCTAGTAACTCATCTTTCCCAACTCCAAGTCCCATTGCTTCGGCTTCTTTACGTACTAGTTTGTCTTCTACGAAATAATTCCACAAGCTAGCACGACGACCAAATACATCACCACCGGCATTGGCATAAAGGATGTTTTCGGCTCGGTTGAATTCACCCCAATCTACTTTTTCGCCTTCGATGGTTCCAGCGATATTTTGTGAAGAACCGAATATACTTTTATCACCAGAAGACATATCCATGATAATGAAAGCTGCCAGTGCGAGTCCGATGGTCAGGATAAGTAACCAACTATTTTTTCTAATTTGTCCGATCAGAGCCATAGGTATCTTAAGTTTTATTTTGTTTTACTAAAATTTGATCTTTCTTTATCCGTATATTAGACGGATAGTAGGGATTTTAATAACGTGATTATCAGTTTATTAGATTCACTTTAAATGGATAATATCTAAAAAAAGAAAACCCTGCAGAAAAATTCATGCAAAGGTAATAGGTTTAAGGTGGAAAAACAATACTAAACTCAACTACAATTGCAACCTCGACTACAAATTCAATTCGTGATTTTTGTCAAAATTTGAAATCTACCTATTAAGATTGCCCTTGAAGTTGCTTTTAATTAGAACATTACGCCAATTCTGATCGTCAGGCTGTTGATTTTAGCTTTTGAGTCCTCTGCTACAGGTGCCTGTCCGACTTCTTTTTGTACGCCATCATTCTTTGAAACGTCTGTAAATCCACTTTGGAAGGCCAATCCACCGACTAACGAAAGGTTTTCACCAATAGAATATTCTACGCCAGCACCAATTCCAAGTGATAAATTTAGAAATGCAACATCTTCTTTGATAGGAACATCTTCTTCAGAAAGACCTCCAGTACCTTCTACCGTTCCTCTTGCTTGCGTTCTGATACCTAAGGTAAACGCTGGTTCCACGTAATAGCGCAGATAGCCAAACTCCTGTGTTCGCATCTTCAGACCGAGCGGTAACTCAATGTATTGAATGCCGTATTTAAGGTTTACACCATCTGGCAAACTCCTTAATGGATCTCCTTCATCCAAAGAATTGGTCCAAAAATCTCCACCTATATCATGTTTTAGGGTACCTCCCTGATTAAACGCAAAGCCAATCCCAAAAGTAATCATATAATTATCTTGGGCAGAGATAAATTTTTCTCCAATCACGCCAACTTTTAGCCCGAGGTTACTACCATTGCCGTTGATGGTTCTTTCATTATTTGCCATCCAAGTAAAATTAGGGCTGAGCTGAAACCCAAACCGAAAAGCAGACTGAGCAGATAATTCCACCCCAGCTAAAATTAAGATGCTGAATAAGAATGCAATTTTTTTCATTATTAGTAGTTTTGAATACTGACTACTAGATATTTTTACCATTTTCCGCCTCCCAGCCTCCTAAAGGAGTGGCCTCGAACCCGCAAATATCTAGTAGTCAGTTTTAAATAAGGAATTATCTTATTGATGTTTTTGTTAAAATTAATCACTCACAAACGAACCTGATCTAAAAGATGTTGTCAAACTTTCGCTTTTTATTATTTCTTATCCTCTGCTCATGTGGATTCTGCTTATCTTCTTGTTTTGATGACAAAAATAAGCATATTCCAGATGTTTCTAATATTAAAGCGGATCTTAAATTTAGACAATTTGAAAATGATCTGTTTTCACTAGATACCGTCAATACGCTCGCTGGGATGCACCAACTGGATTCTTTGTATCCTGATTTTTTTCGGGACATTTATCTCGCTAAAATAATTCCCGCGCTACAAAACCCACAAATTTTTGATCTATTTATTAAAACACCCGAAATTAGACAACTTTACGATACCACTCAGATCGTTTTAGAAGATATGATCCCTTTTAAGAAAGATTTGGAAGAGGCCTTTAAATTTTATAAATATCATTTTCCCAACGCAGAAACCCCAGAAATCATCACGTTCATTTCTGAATATTCTTTGGGAAATTTTGTCGCCGATGGTATGGTCGGAATTGGTCTCGATTTTTTTCTGGGCAGTAATTATCCTCGTTATAATCCCAGTTTTTTTCCTGCTTATATCCGCAGATCTATGAATCGGGAACATCTCGTCAGCAAAACAATGGAAGCCGTGGCAGACGATCTCGTCGGCGATATGGCAGGTGATCGATTGCTCGACTACATGATTCACAATGGAAAAAAATATTATGTGCTCGATTTGTTATTGCCTCATACGGCCGATAGTATTTTGCTACAGTATTCGGGTACGCAGGTAGAATGGCTGGAAGGAAATGAGTTGCAGATTTGGTCTCACTTTATCGGAGAAAATCTGCTATATTCGACCCGTTATAAAGAAATCCGAAAGTTGGTGGACTATAGCCCCAACGCACCTGGCATGCCTCCAGAAGCACCTGGTAGAACCGCCAACTGGGTGGGCTGGAATATCGTCAAGGCGTATATGAAACGACATCCAGAAGTAACCCCTGCAGATCTACTTGAGATAAAGGAAGCACAGAAAATTTTGGATGGTTCGAAATATAAACCAAAGCGGTGATTTGTGAATGTGCGGATTTTTTGATGTGCGGATGTGTGGATTTTTATCACTCCGTTACTACCTTCCATATCGCTGCCCGATCATCCTCATCGGTCGTTTTTTGCCGTTGATCGATAGACAGATTTAAGGAAAACCAACAACTACTCTTCCAACACTAAAAACTCCACCCTCCGATTCATTTGTCGGCTTGACTCGCTATAATTATCCGCAATCGGCCGCTGACTACCAAAGCCTTTAAATTGCGTACGATTTGGATGAATCCCATATTTATTCAGATAAGAAACAACGGCAGCGGCACGACGGGTCGACAACGAAAGATTGTAATTCTGATCTCCGACATTGTCCGTATGACCTCTGATTTCTATTTTTAGGTTGGGCCGTTTTTGCATCAATTCCAATAATTTTTTCAGCTCTACATAAGATCGTGGTAACAGCTCACTTTCGGCGGTGTCGAAGAAAATATCTTTTAATTGAACGGTCTCTCCTTTCTTGACCTCAATGCAACATAAGTCATTTTCTTTGACGGGTACATTGATAATCGGATCTTGTTTGACTACCATCACATCGTCGATATAGTAGTAAGCATACGGTAAACTATTAGAATGGACTTCTCGAGTTTTAGTCTCCTCGTCAGAGAAAAAATTTCCGATCGTCACGTGTTCTGCTTCTGATTCAGCTCTGAAGCTGCCAGAAATTCGAATCCAAGAATTATTACGTTGATCTATGATCGCTTCGGTAATTACTTGTGGACTATACTTGAGCGGTGTAGCGGTAATTTCACCAATCGCTTCATCGGAAAAATACATACCCAAATTGTTAATTCTAAGAGAACGTGGCAGATGACTGACCCAAAATTCAGCATAATATTGTTGTCCTGGAACGAGGGGTTCTTTCAATTGAATTTGAATATATTCTCGGCAATGTGGTTTTCCATTTTCACAACCATAGGCAGTAACTCCACTCATCGAAACACCACTGTGCGCACCCTGTCCACCAAATCCTTTCTCCGCCCATTGAGCTGGAACTCGTACTTTGGGTCCAAAAATATCTGGTGAAGCACCGGTAGGCGCATTCCAGTATTTCATGACTGAGGTGAAATGTTTTCCTTTGTAAAACCAGCCAATCGGCGCAGATGCGTATTTTTCAAAACTAGGATTAGGAACAATATTTTCCCGCACTACTCCGGCCGGAGCTTGTGAATAGATCGGTTCCAGAAAAAGCTGAAAACAACCAAAAAAGAGGCATAAGGTCAGAAATAGTCTCATTTTACTCCTATTATTGTTTAATACAACGGGGAGTTCTATACTTAGATGCGTTGTATTTTTAATCTAAACGTACAAATAGGTTTGTATTATGGATATGAGGTTTAGTTTAACACTTTAACATTAAAATAAATATAAAAATTGTGCCATATAATTGACTGAACCCGACGAAGGAGGGCAACGTGCGACAGCGCGTTGAAGGAAAGCACCGCAAAAGCGGGCGGGATGGCACCTTTTAATGTACGAATTGATGAATGTGTAAATTCATTGATATGCGGATGCAAGGATCTTTTGATCTATTCGTTTTATTTGGGCATTTAGACAGATTATTCAACTAGGAAACCAGAATGGCAGAGACTAAATTAACTGATTAGCTAAGCTTCAATCCTTTCACCTATGGGTGCGTTGGTTTTAGGAACTTCCTTTTCTCCAGTTTCAGGTGTATTCACTCCTTCTTTAAAGCCAGCCAATGCGAGAATTCCTCGGTCAGATAAGACCTGATCATTCACATTTTTTAAGAGTGTTTCAGAAATACCTGCTGCATCCGCAATGAAACCAATTTCGTTATCCGAGCGCCTCACGCTCACCAAATCAAAAACACTACGGATACCGACCGCACGAAGTTTGTCAACATCTTCTTTTAGATAACACAGTAATTTAGCCTGTCCAATCCAGTCGAGTAGGGTTCGGGATTCAAAAGGGGTTTCGATACACAATTGAGTTAGACTATAAGTGGCTAAATTTTGAGCGTTGGTAATACCGATTTCTTCTAATCGTTCTTTTTGAGACATCGTAATTCCTTCGATTCGATAAAGGGAAAGTTCGTTAGTATTTAGTCCATCGGGGTCCACAAATTTTTTGAATAGATTAATCAAATATTGTAAAAATCGTTCTGGGAACATACCCGCCAAAAAGGCAATAGCAACAAGAGAGGATTTAAATTGGAAGATGTTGGCAGCTCCTTCTTTTCCGATTAGGAAAGAAATAATTAAGGCAATCACCACCGCTAAAATCATTCTGATGCCCGCTCGATAATAGACACTAGGTACCAAATCTTTTGAAAACAACCGAACCGTAACGGCAAAGGATGACCAGATAAAACTTCCTAAAAAAGCATAAGTCACGACTGCCAAGCTCTGTCTAATAAGATTGACATTTTCTTCCCCAAAAAAGGCACCCGTCAAGATCAAACTATCACCAATTTCTCCAACAAAACTATTGGTAAAAGCAAAAAATCCAGCCGCCAATAGACAAATCAAGGTAATAAATGAAACCGGTAGCAAATATCGAATAGGAGTATAAACATCCCGAACTCGTTTTTCGGTATTGATTCCCATCTCATTCATCGCCTTTTGATAGTCTCTTTCTTTTTTGGGTAACATAGATTTAAAAAAGGAAAAAGCACTCAAGGGCATAAATCCAGCAATAATAATGACAACCATTATTTTCCCAATGAGTAAAATATTGAATGCTAATAAGAAGGTCAATGTGATCATAGTA
>CAZYAC010000037.1:0-20973 GCA_964645475.1 uncultured Saprospiraceae bacterium
TTGGTGTATTGGGAAATCTGATCAAGCAATTGTCTTTTACAGAACAATCTCAAATTGATATTTCTACTTGGACTTCAGGTCTATACATGATACGAATCGAAAATACAGAAACCAAAAATATCCTTACTAAGAAATTTCTGGTAAGAGAGTAAATTACTTTTTTAATTTTAAAAATGCCAGAACATCTCTCAATGTTCTGGCATTTCTTTTTATTAATATATGTACCTACTTGAAATTAAACCTCACTAGACAAAAGATGACCAAAACTTGAATATTCCCTTCTTTTTTCTCCTATCAAATCCTCTAATTCTTTGTTATTTGACCTAATTAATTACGTATCTTTGAGCCGTCCCGAAAAAGGCCGAAATATCTGAAACGGAGTCCCATATTCCCGCTCAGCAATTTTAATAAACCATACTAGACAGAATCATGACCAAATTATCCAGTTTTGACCAATTCGTTAACCGACATATCGGTACCAATAATAAAGATGAAAAGGCGATGCTGAAAGCCATCAAAGTAGACTCTTTAGATGAGCTAATCGACCAGACCATTCCTCCCAATATTCGAAGTAAAAAGGGATTTACTGTTATTCCTGAGGCTATGACCGAATTTGCCTTCCTAAATGAACTTCAGGAAACAGCGGCAAAAAATAAGGTTTTCCGTTCATACATTGGACAAGGTTATCACCAAACAATTACACCTTCTGTATTGTCCCGTAATGTTTTTCAAAATCCTGGTTGGTATACGCAATACACACCCTACCAGGCTGAAATTGCACAGGGACGTTTGGAGGCGCTATTAAATTTTCAGACGATGGTCAGCGACCTCACGGGTCTCCCTATCGCCAATGCTTCTTTGCTCGACGAAGGAACCGCCGCTGCCGAAGCCATGGCTATGTTTTTTGCACAGCGGAACAAACGAAGTAAGGAAAATGAGTTTAACGAATTTTTTGTTTCTGACAAAACCCTCACTGCCACTATCGACATCATCCTGACCCGCGCTCAGCCGCTCGGCATCAAAGTCACCATTGGTGATGCGCAGAAATTTAAAATGACCGACAAAACCTTTGCTGCGCTCTTACAGTATCCAGGAGAAGATGGTATAGTGGAAGATTATAGCAAACTGGTCAAGCAGATAAAGAACAATGATGGTTTTATTATCGCCGCCGCTGACATTTTAAGTCTGGCTTTGCTAACCCCTCCAGGCGAATGGGGGGCAGATGCTGTTGTTGGAAATACGCAACGGATGGGCGTACCCATGGGCTATGGCGGACCACACGCTGCTTATTTTGCCACTCAAGAAAAGTTTAAAAGAATCATTCCCGGACGAATCATCGGTGTCTCAATTGACGCACAAGGAAACCCTGCATTAAGAATGGCTTTGCAAACCCGCGAGCAACATATCCGCCGCGAAAAAGCCACTTCAAATATTTGTACGGCACAAGCACTACTCGCCATTATGGCCAGTATGTATGCGGTCTATCACGGACCCAAAGGCCTACACTCGATTGCTTTACGGACCCACCAATATACGCAGGTACTCAACAAGCAATTGACTAAAATGGGTTTGACCCAAACTAATAAATATTTCTTTGACACGCTGTGCATTAAGACGACCGCCGCCCAAAAACAAAAGATTAAAAAGGCGGCACTAAAAGCGAAGATCAATTTATATTATACCAAAGACGCTGTGCGCGTAAGTCTAGATGAAACAGTCAACGAAAATGATTTAAACGATCTAGTTGCTATTTTTCAGACCATTAGTAGGGTTAAACCATCCACCAAATGGAGTGCACCTAAAGCCTTAAGCGTTCCCAAAAAATTAAAAAGAGCATCAGATTTTCTGACACATCCTGTATTCAACAGTTACCATACAGAAACGAAGATGATGCGCTATCTCAAGCGTTTGGAAAATAGAGATTTATCACTAACACATGCCATGATTCCGCTCGGTTCTTGTACGATGAAGTTGAACGCAGCGACTCAACTAATTCCAGTCAGTTGGCCAGCTTTTGCCAATATCCATCCGTTTGCTCCATTAAATCAGACCAAAGGTTATCAGCAGATTTTCGAAGAATTGGAATCTTATCTTTGCGAAGCAACAGGCTTTACCGCTTGTTCTCTCCAACCCAATAGTGGCGCCCAAGGAGAATATACGGGTCTAATGGCCATCCGCGCTTACCATCGTGCTCGTAAAGAAAAACATCGCAATATTGCTTTGATTCCTTCTTCCGCGCACGGAACCAATCCCGCAAGCGCCGTAATGGCTGGAATGAAAGTGGTAGTGGTGGCTTGCGACGATGAAGGAAATATTGTGGTCTCCGATCTAAAAGAAAAAGCAGAATTACACAAGGAAAATTTAGCGGCCTTAATGGTCACTTATCCTTCTACCCACGGAGTTTTTGAAACATCCATCAAAGAAATTTGTGCCATTACACATAAAAACGGTGGACTCGTTTATATGGACGGTGCCAACATGAATGCACAAGTTGGACTGACCAGTCCTGGCGCCATTGACGCAGATGTTTGTCACCTTAATTTGCATAAGACTTTTAGTATTCCACATGGTGGTGGTGGTCCTGGAATGGGTCCCATTTGTGTCAACGATAAACTCGCGCCTTACTTACCCGGTCACCCTTTAGTCAAGACGGGCGGTAAAAAAGCGACAACAGCGGTCTCTTCTGCTCCTTGGGGTAGTGCGAGTATTCTGCTGATCAGTTACGCGTATATCAAGATGCTTGGAAGACAGGGTGTAATCGACTCGACCCGCTACGCGATCCTTAACGCCAACTATATCAAGGCAAAATTGGAAAATGATTTTCCAGTTTTATACACGGGTGAGCACGACCGAGTGGCACACGAATTGATTTTGGATTTACGTCAATTTAAGGCGCTCCACATCAGTGCAGAGGATGTTGCCAAACGATTGATCGACTATGGTTTCCACGCTCCAACCTTATCTTTTCCGGTCGCCGGAACGGTGATGATCGAACCGACTGAAAGCGAAAGCAAGGATGAATTAGACCGTTTCTGTGATGCTATGAAAAGTATTCGCAAAGAGATCGACGAGATCGCAACGGGTGAAGCAGCCGAGGACGTCAATGTACTGGTCAACTCACCGCATACACTCGGTATCATCACGAACGACGAATGGACATTGCCTTACTCTCGGGAAAAAGCGGCGTATCCATTACCTTATTTGCGAGATGGTTTTAAATTTTGGCCACACATCGCGCGGGTGAACAATGCGCATGGAGATCGGACCTTGATTTGTACTTGTCCACCAATTGAGGATTATCAGGAAGTGTAGAAAAACTTCTGGCTTGTTGGCAATTTGCTAGTCATCTTCCAAGCGACGTGTTTCGATTGATGTTTTAGGTAAGAAAAATCCCCAAATCTTACGGGTGTAAGGTTTGGGGATTTTTTGTTTATTGCGTTAAGGTTTGATTAATTTCAGTTATTTTTCAAGTATTACTCTGTTGCTTATTTTATTATTACTCGACTACAAAATGATACCCTACACCTTTCAAAGTAACAATTCTTAAATTAGGATCTTTCTTTAAATAATTTCTTAATTTAGTAATGTAGACGTCCAAATTCCTAGAATTTGAGAGTGAATCATCGTCCCACACTTGAAGTAAAATATCCTTTCTCTTTACTGTTGCATTTTTATGGTTAGATAAAATTTGGAGTAATTGAGTATCACGATGAGAGAGTTTTTTCACCTGTTCACCGTAATGTAGTTCAAATTTTTTGGAATGAAAGATATAGGCACCTAATTTTACGGAGGCATCTTTTTTTGTGCGCTGTTTAGAAGGTTTTGTTAGATGTAGAACATTATTGATTCGCACAATTAATTCTTCCATGCTAAAAGGCTTTTTGAGGTAGTCGTTGCCACCTGATTCAAAGCCTTTTAAGATATCTTTAGTTTGTGTTTTTGCAGTGAGAAAAATGATGGGTAAGGAAGGATTAGTTTGTTTCAATTCTTTACCCAAAGTGAAACCATCTTTGTAAGGCAGCATCACATCTAAAACACAAATTTGAGGTTGAAAAGCATCTACTGCTGCACGTACACCTCGACCATCGGGCAACATTTTCACCTCAAATTTTCGGCTCTCTAAACTCTCCTTGACGATCTTACCTAAGTATGGTTCGTCTTCGACGTATAGTATTTTTATTTTATTCATGATTTTTTGGTAGAGAAATGGTAAATGCAGTTCCTTTATTGATTTGACTATTGACTTCGATTTTGCCTTGATGCTTTTTGATGACACCAGCGACATAACTTAAACCTAACCCATAGCCTTTAATATCATGTTGATTACCCTGTGGCACTCTAAAGAATTTTTCAAAAATTTTACTTATTAAATCCTTTTCAATTCCAATTCCTTTATCTTGAATAATGAGTTCTAATTGATGATCATTTTGTTTTAACAATAAATTAATTTCTGGTTTTTCCACACTATATTTGAGGGCATTATCAATCAAATTATAAACTACATTGGTCAAGTGAATCTTATCTCCTTTGATGGCAAAATTAGCTCCTTCAAAATCAATGTTTACCTTCGCTGAAAACTTCTCAAACTGCAATTTCATCGAACGTAGTACACTATGAATGAGCTCTTGCATATCAAATGTTTCCAACTTCAATTCAGGTTCTTTTTTCTCAAATAAAGACATTTTCAATACCTTATCGACGAGTATCGAAAGTCGTTGTAATTCATGTTTGGAGATGTTAAGATATTCTTCCGTTCTTTGAGGATTCTGCAAAGCATTAAAGCTACTCAAAGCTTCCAAGGCTACACCAACAGTTGTGATTGGAGTTTTTAATTCATGGGTTACATTACTAATAAAATCATTTTTCAATTCAGTCAATCGTCGTTGTTTTTCTAAACTTTGCCACACCATAAAAAAGGAGAATAAAATCGCTCCAAAAAGAAATATAGAAAATAATAGTTGTGAGAATATTTTTTGCAAAAGGTGGTTCTTGTAATTCGGAAAAAAGAGCATATAAGACTTCTCGCTCAAAACATCTGTATGAGCGTTGGAATATAAATCTCCTTTGGGAATTTCATCCTTTTCTAAGATAAGTACTTCATAAGGTGTTGGTAAACCTGACTTTGTCATTAAATGATCTAGTTTTTCTTTAATGATGGTAAAATTATTGTTGTTAAAAAAAACGGAATCAGGATGATTCAAATGATCAACTACGCTATCTCTCGACATCCAAAGTGCAATAGATCCAAAACTATTTTTTTTTCTTTCTTTTCTAAAATCAGTTCGCATATCAATTTGAAAATTGATAGAAGTGTCGTTTTCTAAGAGTTTAATCTTAGGAATAAAAGACCTAAAATTATTTTTTGATTTGTTGACTATTATTTGTGTATCAATGGCTTGTGCCATCATCGCAGGATCGAAAATAAACGATTGAAATAAGGAATCTTCTACACTCCTCACCGCATCTTCAAAGATCAAATCTGCTTTTTCCCTTAAATTTTCTTTTTCATTTTGGTAGGTATTGTTTAACCAAAATACTTGGAAAAGTAGTAGTAAAAATAGACTACCTCCTGCCAAAAGGAATGAAAGTTTATGATTTTTCCACGCATTCATATTTCAAAGTTAATGGCTTTTCAACAGAATTACCTGATTCATTAACCTTAATTAACCTTAAATAAAGGTTGATTAACCTATTCCAGTAAAAATAGATGATATGTTTGTAATAAGCAGGTGGTCAAATTAACCTATCACCGATGACTGGTTTTTTTTTCTAATCATAACTTAGATATCATCTTGTCCTAGTACTTATCATTTATTAATTAACAAAAATAAAAACGATGAAAAAATTAATTCTAACCTTTTTAGCTCTTTTGCCACTTTGGATATTCGCTCAAACTGAAGGTATCATTCATTTTAAAGAAACGATCTCTTTAGATATAGAACTTCCAGAAGGAATGGAAGCATTCGCATCACAGATCCCATCTACTCAAACTGCTAATATGATTTTTTCATTTAATGAGGAGGTTACCTTATACGAATCTGCTAAAAACACTGAAGCCGAAGATCTAAAAATGGGATCTGAGGAAGAAGGAGTGATGCTAAATATGCGATTTGAGGTGCCTGAAAATAAGGTTTTTACAAATATTGCAGAAGGTAAGATGGTGAACAAAAAAGACTTTATGGGAAAGAAATTTTTGATTCAAGGAGAGATAGAAAAATATAAATGGAAATTGACTGGCGAGCAAGAAATCATCTTGGGGTACCCGTGTCAAAAAGCAACTTATAGAAAAGATAGCACCCATAATTTTATCGCATGGTTTACGCCTCAAATTCCTGTTGCATCTGGACCACAAGGTATTTCTGGTTTGCCTGGAATGATTTTAAAACTAGATATGGATGACGGAAGAATGGTTACAGAGGCAACGCTAGTAGAATTTAAAAAACTAGAAGAAGGTATTATTAAAGTACCAAAAAAAGGAAAGAAAGTATCAAAGGAAGAATTTGAAAAAATTCAAGAAGAAAAAATGAATGAGATGGAAGCAGAATATGGAGGAAGCGGAAATAGTAAAACAAGAATCATTATTCAGAATTAACTTAATTAGTTAGTCAAATTAATTTAACTAAATAAGCGCTTATCTAAATATCGGGTTCTTTGGTAGAACCCGATATTCATCTCACCTTTTTAAAAATATAACGATGAGGTTCCGAATTATGTTTGTTGGAATTTTCCTTCAATTAGCTGTAACTACTTTTGCTCAAAAGGTAACGATACAAGGTGTTTTGACTGACTCTCTGCAAACACCATTGATTAGTGCAACAGTGGTTTTGCTCAATCCACAAGATTCTACCATGGAATATTTCGCGATCACTTCACCGGCTGGAAATTTCAAAATAAAAGGCATTAAGCCAGGTGAATATATTTTCCAAGCTTCTTACTTAGGTTACGAAAATATTTTTAATCCTATCAATCTAACAGAAGGAAAAAAATCATTGAACTTAGGAATATTGGTATTAAGGCCTCATCAAAAATTATTGGATGAAGTCACCGTTAGTGCAGAACGAATTCCTATTTTAATAAAAAAAGATACCGTAGAATATAATGCAGCTTCCTTTAAAGTAAAACCCAATGCAGCGGTCGAAGAACTATTAAAAAAACTACCTGGAGTGCAGGTAGCTAAAGATGGGACCATTAAAGCTCATGGAAAAGAAGTCAATTCTATCATGGTCGACGGAAAAGAATTTTTTGGAAATGATCCTAAGATTGCCAGCCAAAACCTTCCCGCAGATGCCGTTGACAAAGTCCAAGTATTTGATAAAAAATCAGACATTGCAGCATTCACAGGAGTAGATGATGGTGTGAAAGATAAGACCATTAATCTAAAATTAAAAGATGGAAAAAAGAAAGGTTACTTCGGAAATATTGCGGGAGGGTATGGGTCAGGCAATCGTTTTGAAAGCAAGATGAACCTCAATCGTTTTAATAAAAAATCACAACTTTCCCTTTTAGGGAGAATGAATAATATCAATGAACAAGGCTTTTCTTTCAATGATTATTTGACATTTTCTGGTGGATTGCAAAATCTAATCATGGAAAATGGAGAAGAAGGTGGGCGCATGAATTTTGGTGGAGATGGGATGATTCCTTTCGATACAGGGCAACCTAATTACGGATTCACAAACGCTGGTTCAGGAGGTTTAAATTTCAATTATGATTTCTCCAAAAAAACGGAGTTATCTGGTAGTTATTTTTTTAATCGAGTAAAAAAGAAAGAAGAAGTAACCTCTTTACGTCAGAATTTCTTTGAAGAAAACACCTTCCCCTCTGAAATCATAGAGGATAGAACAACTAAGAATAATAATCACCGAATTACGACTAAAATAAAAAGCAAACTTGATTCCAATCAGATTTTAACTTTGCGAACTAACTTCACTTTAAGCGATGGTTTATTTCAAAACATTTCTAACAACAATATTTTTAATAGTCAGAAATTATTGGAAAATACTAGTTGGAATAATAACGGCTACGACAACCTAAATTGGAATCTAAATACTCGATTAACTTATTTGTTAAAATTCAAAAAAAAGGGAAGATCATTTACCACTAATTTGGGAGCTGGGACTAAGGATAACCAACGAACAAATAATTTAGCTTCTATCAATTCATTTTTAATTAACCAACCTAGCTTAACATTTTCAGATAGCATACAACAGATCCAAAGTCAAAATCAGCGTCAACTTGATTATTCCTTAAGTGCTACCTATACGGATCCCATAAGCAACAAATCATACTTGCAATTTCGATATAGTCGTCAAAATTATACCAATAATTTAAAAAGAGAAGTTTTTGATATTCAATCCGAAGAAGAACAACGCAATAACCTATTAAGCAATTCCTATTATCAAAAATATTTCTATGACCGTGGAGGAGTAACGTATAAATTGAATCGCAAAAAATATATTTTCTCTACAGGATTTGAAATTCAACATTCAAAACTTAATGGACAAATCACTGAAGTCGAAAATCCAATTATTAAGAATTTCTGGACCATACTCCCTTCTATGAATTTTAATTATGATTTTGCAAATTCGAATACATTGAGTTTGAATTATCGAACCAATCTTAGAGAACCCTCCTTAGAGCAATTACAACCAATTGTCAATAATTTAAACCCATTAAGTCTATACGTTGGAAATCCAAATTTACGTCCAGAATATATTCACCAGTTAGGAGTCCAATACATCTTATTTGATCAATTCAATTTTAGGAGTCTCTTCGCTTCACTTAATACGATATACACTATTGATAAAATCACAAATGCTAGAAGTATCGATGCACTTTTTATCCAAACTACGCAACCTGTCAATGTCAAAAACGATTGGTTAACAAATGGAAGTATTTCATACGATACACCGTTAAAATTTATGCAAAGTAAAATGGGAATAAGGTTGAGTGGAACCTATAATCGAGGATTTCTTTTCCTAAATACGATAGAAAACAGATCAAATAGGTTGAACACTTCAATTGACTTGACGATTGAAAATCGAAAAAAAGAAATGATAGACATTTTATTTGGAGTCAATTGGGAATATAATCAATCCAAATATTCCGTCAATAAAAATTTTGATCAAAAGTTTAATTCGTTTACTTATTTTTCAGATTGGACCTTGACCTTAATAAAGGATTGGACCATAGGCACTTCATTTGATTATACGATTTATCAAGGCAATGATTTTACAAACCAAAGACAGGTACCTATGTGGAATGCTTCTATTTCTAAACCAGTATTAAGAAATAGAGGAACCATTGAGGTATCAGCCAGAGATTTATTAAATCAAGGAATTGGAGTCAACCGACAAAACACTTTGAATTATATAGAAGATACTAAAATAAAGTCTTTGGGTAGATATGTTATACTGACATTTAGTTATTCGTTGACTATGTTGGGTGAACAGTCTTCAAATGGAATTATCATTAAAGAGCGTCGACGTAAAAAATAAATTAAGGCAAACAACCAAATTCTTAAATCATTAGACTTTATTTCTTTCTTTTTACTATTTGACCAACCTTGTATTCTTATAAGTATTATACCAAGCAAACCAAAATATTCGATGGTAAGGTAATCTGTTAAGGGTAGTGCCGTCGGGTGCCGTTAATTTTTCTTCTGTAATTTGCCAGAGGGTTCCGTCCGTCGATTTAACCGTTTTATCTTTTATTTTTTTAAATTTATAATTTTCGGATTCGTAGACTCGGTTACCTCCCGATTTATCTGTCAGAACAACAAATTTTGTATTGCCTATCTGATTCTGATAAACTCGGTCGCGAGCAAGAAACTTCGCGGAAATGGCCAGTGGATCTTTCTGGTATCCATCGGCACGGACGATCAACACTTCATCTTTATTATTTAAACGATTATCCAATTCTGGAACGTTAAACATTAAACGATCCGTTGAAAAATAATTTTGGTAAGCGACTCCTTCCCCATAGTCCCGTCGATGTCCCGTATTCAGTGATAAAACGGTCGTTTTGGGGTGTCGTTTTTTCCATTCTCCCCAGGTGGTCGTAACAACGGAATAACTTTCCAGTTCGATACCTTGATCAACGAGGGGGCCAATCACGGGTTTACCTTCGATCGTATTCCATAGAGACTGGGTTGTTTTATCGTACATCAATTTATTGGAACGGTATAAAAAACCACTGGTTCCTAAATTATATTCTTTTCCATTAAAGTTGGTATCGTAAGCAATAACGGTTCCACACAAGGTGCAATAAACGCCTGCAATAGATTTACCACCAACATTATCTACAAACATTTCGTGCCAAGCCAAAATACGTTTGGGATAAGCCCGATGATCTCCGTTAATTGAAATTCCAAAAACGATGTGGTCATCTTCTAAATAATTTGCGGCTGTGGCGGGCAACATCCTAGGATTTCGCAAAGGAGGAATACCATCTTGTTGTACACCACCCCAGCGTACCTCATCCAAACGAATCAAGCTTGATTCCGTTCGCTCCTTAAAATAACGTTCAAATCGGGGATCAATATTTTTATAAATTTTCGCCATCCAATCGCCTTGGTATGGAAGGATTTGTTGATCTTTATTCCATATCCATTCCAACCATTCGAAAATATCATTTCCAAATTTTTTGCGCGTCTTTTTTTCAATGAGTTTTACAATCGGCTTACGATCTACATTCCTCGTAGACATATACATAACATCCAATAGCATCGGAATATAGCCATCATTCCAGGTATCGTCCAATCGTCGTAAAGTTTCCTTGCTTTCTTGTTTATCTCCTCGCAATAATGACAGCATGGCACTAATGGTTTCCTCCGATTCTGGAGTTTTTTCAGTTATGGTCGCTGGTTCATACTGACTATAAAGAAAGAGTTGGGAAGCGATCAAGGTCAGAATTAGAAATAATTTCAAACTGTTTTTCATGGGTAAAATTTATTTGGTTGCACATACAACTGTTTAAATTTCCCAAAAGTTATCTTAATTTAATTTTAAATGATCGATTTGTTTTATTGAAGACAAGTAGAAGGGATTTTCGTATAGAAGTTGTTTTCGTATCTGCTTGCAGGTAGGCAAATATAAACGAGGGACAACGTTTTTTGATAAACTAGGGTGAAAAATTTAATACCTGATAGGCTATTTGTCTTTTAGTTCGAGCGTGTTTTGAGGTGTGATTTATATAGAGAAAAATTCTAAATCTTGCTGGTCTGAGATTTGTTTTTTTTCGTTACCTATTAAAATAGTGACACGATTTTAATAGGTAAGGGCTTTTTGATAAAAAATATGCTAAACGCTACTTTATATATTTCACGCTCTACTTCATTTTAATTACTTTTTGTACAAATGTGCTACCTTCCGCTTTTATAGTCATTAAATAAACACCAGCAGGTTCTTTACTCAAGTCTATCTGCCCTACAGTGGTTATCTGCTGGCTTAAAATTAATTTCCCGGTTAGTGATCTGATTTCTACTGCTGCGGTACTAGCATCGTAGCGTATTATTTTAAAATTGTCATAGAATGGATTGGGTAATACTTTAGGTGTTTCAATAGCCAATTCATCGGTAGAAACGATCATATCTAGCCCGTCACAATCTTCATCGATACCATTGTTGATTATTTCAAGTGCATCGGGATTGATGGATGGGTCTGAATCATCACAATCCTCCCAAAGTAAGAATCCATCGTTGTCGGCATCGAAAGTGGACACCATCATATTTTCAGTCGTATTGGTAATGACGGGTGGATTAAAATCAAAATAAATTCCAGCTGTATTTTCAATAATTGTTTCTTCGGGTAGATTGTCGTAAGCCTTGATCGTATAAGCTACGTAACCTTGACTGCCTTCTAAATTACTGGTACTATCGGGTAGATTTATATCCATAAATTCAAAAGTTAAATATTGATTATCGGTTAAACTGGTAGATAAAAATTCTTCGTGACTGCTGCCTATTATTCGGAAAGTATTTGGGTCTAAGTTCGAATCCAGGGTATCCCGAATTACTACCTCTAGGGCTTCTGCATTACCTGTATTTTGAAATCGGATGGTGTAGACCAACTCTTCATCCAATAGCGCATAGCCTTCAGGATAACGGGGAGCGACGAGTTTGTCATTGGGATCAAAGGAACAGCGAACGACTCCTTCGTATTGAAATTTAGACCCTGTAATCACTTCCTCTCCATCTTCATAGATGATTTCAGAAGCGAATACTAGACTATCTCCTAGTGGAAAATCTGGTGGACCAGGAATAGACAAGGTAATGTGTTTAACAATATGCTCACTTGGAAAAAGATTTTCAAAGTGCCAGCCTATCCTCCCCAAAGCGTCAGTAGTGTCAGGCATTTCCAATGGTTGATAATCCAGTAAAGCCTCATCAAGCAATAGCCATAGTGTGCCAGAATTGAGCGCAGTACCAGTATTTTCGCCAATCACAGTAAGGGTGATATTTCTATTACACCGAAAATTTTCACTAACAATAGTCGTTTTCAATGCTTTGAATAAAGTGTCTGGAAATAATCCAAATTTAATACTATCAACATTAGTTATAGCATTAACTATTTCTACCTGATAGGATGACGAATCGGTAGTTAGTTCAAATTCCGGGGTTGCCTCCTGATTATAAACGAAAGAATAGTTTCCGTCTGGTAAAAAAACTCTACCACCAAAAATTGAATTGGGATATAGAATTTGCTCATTGGGATTTAATAAAATATTAGCCGATGAGTATATTTTTTCATCGTCATCCATAATGGCATTCTGATTAGCATCATAAAATAATAGAAAATTAACTTTCGCAAAATTTTCACAAGTTTCAAAAATTTCCTCTTCCTCATTACAGCCTGAACCATTATCATTAATCAGTGCTGAGTTACCATCTGCAAGGTAATTACAGATATTTGTATAACCGCAAACTTGTAGAAGAGGATTATCAATAATCCATAAACTGTTAGCAGTACTAAAGGCAATATTTCTGATTCCACCTATGCTTGATAGGATCTCATTATTTCTAATCACAATATCATCATCGACAGAAATTAAGTTTTGTAAGCCATCAAGATGCTCCAATTGAGGATTACGATCAATTGTAAGATCATCACCTATAAAAGTAAGATTAGTCAAGTTATTCATCTCTAATAAATTATCATTTCTGGCAATTTCCACTCTTCCTCCTATGTATTCTAGGTTATTGATCCCTTCTAGATTAGGTAAAGCATCATTATCAAAAATGAAAAAATGATTTCCGATCGTATCAATATTTTCTAGACCTGCCAAACTTTCTAGGGATTCATTTTCCCAAAGACTTATACTTCCTGCTACCGTAGAAATATTTTCCAAACCCGTCAGGTTCTCCAAAAGTTCGTTGTTACTAATAAAAAGTCCTCCAATACTGAAAAGATTACTTAATTCAGTGAGGTTCTGTAAATTATTATTATAGCTAATAGTCATTGGTCCTCCAATAAAAATTAAGTTACTTAAATCAGATAGACCTTCTAAAGCAATGTTGTCAGAAATAGTCAAAAATCCTTCGATAGAAGAAAGATCGCTCAAGGCTGATAAATCGGTCAATGATTCATTTCCTTCTAGTTTAATCCCGCTTCTAATAACTTCCAAATTTTCCAGACCATCAATATTGATTAAAGCATTATTATCTGTTATCTCCAGCGGTCCCCCTTCTACGGTCGCTAGACTTTCGAGACCTGATAGATTTTCCAGGCCATTATTTTCTTCTATAAAAAAGCCACCTCCAGTATAATTCAGACTATTTAGTCCTTGCATATTGGTTAGGTTATCATTCGCTCGCAGGATGAAAAAACCTATAACCGTAGCTAAATTATCAAAACCCGTAAGACTTGTCAGACTTGCATTTTCTCGGATAAAAATAGTACCTGGTATTTCGGTAAGTCCTTGCAAGCCATTTAAATTTGGTAAGGCTATATTCTGATCAATAACCAGATTTTCTTCAAGATGTGTGAGGTTAACTAAGCCAGATAGACTGGTCAAATTATCGTTAAATTCAATTGTCAGAGATTCGTTAATAGTTGTCAAACCTTCTAGACCAACTAGGCTCATACATCCGTTATTGAGTATAGATAAACCACCTCCAATTTGACGGAGATTACCTAATCCTTCTAGAGAGGCCAAGACTATATTGTTACTAAATACTACTTCATGATCAACAGAATCAATATTGGCAAAATTAGTCAAGCTGGTTAATGAATTATTGCCTGAGATTCTAAGACTTGCCTGAGATCCTATATTTTCTAAACCACTCAGATCAACCAAACTGCTATTGCCAGAAATACTTAGATTTCCGTTTTCATATACCATGTTGCTAAGCGGCAAGAGTGTAGTCAGATTAAAATTTCTCTCGATTTTTAAAAAGGTACCTCCTACTTCATTTAAGTTACTTAATAAATTAATATCCATCAATCCATTATTATTAATTAACAGATTGCCCATTATTTGCTCTAGACTTCCATTGCTTGGTGTTAAGAGTAACTTACCATTATTGGTCAGAACAAAATCCCCTGTCACTTCAGTTACGGCTGCTAAACCATCAATATTTGTCAGTTCTTCATTTCCTATCAAAACATCACCATTGATTTTAGTCAAATTTGGCATGGCAACAATCTGCTCCAGTAAATCATTGTTGGTAATTTGAAAACCACCCAATATCTCTGCGACATTTTCTAAACCATCCGTGCTGATCAATTCAGGATTATCAAGAATCACAAATTCTCCACCAATATAAGTCAAACTAGATAAGCCAGTAATATTTGTTAAAAGTCGGTTTTCTAGAATATTAAAAGCACCACCGATAGAGGTCAGATTTTCCAAACCATTCAAATTTTCTAAATCAAAACCTCTAACTATGCTTAGTTTTCCACCGATTGAGTCTAACTGCTCCATTCCTTCTAGATTGATTAGATTCCAGGTAACATCGAAATCTAAATCTCCACCGATATAGCTTAAATTATCCCATCCCTGCATGGATAGAAGGGTCGAATTATTTTGTACACGTAAGCTTCCAGTGATCCTGGTAATTTGGCTTAATCCATTAAAATTGGTAACCAATTCTTCCACTATGACATCTCCCTCAATTTCGGTACATCCAGGATGATTGATTGAAAAATTGTCAATGGCTTCCTGTGAGCTGAAAGTAATACCCCCTGACAGGCATGATTGTGCTTGGACGATGTTAATAAAAAACAAGGCAGTTAAAAAAAGTAAGATTCGTTGCATGAGGGATTTTTTGTTGTAAAAATTGTTCGAAAATAAGGAGTATGGGTGATTTGGCACTAAAAATTTTAATATGTCAAAACTCAATTGACAAAAGTCAAAAGGGATTTTTCAAGAAACAGCGTTTCTTCCAAAAAATTATCGTAACAAAATTAATTTTGTAATTCATTCATCCTACGGGCCATAGTAGGATTAAGAAAAGGGAAAATTGTATTTAGATGGGTTAGGAGTGTAAAGTACTAGAAATAAAGTAACCCAAAAAATCACATTAGTAAAATTAAAGTTTTTTTTTCACTTAACAAAATACAGGTTTATCGTTCATAAATCAATTATCAACTTTAACAAAAAAATCTTCTCAACATGAGATTCTTCGCCTCCTTAAATGTTACTTTTACTGAGCCAATAAGCAAAAAATAATATTTGCAATTTCGATATAGCCTTTTAATATTCATATTAAAAAAAATATTATTTTTATCATTACTAATTCTTCGTAATTTCACAAAAAAAAACATGATCGTAGTAACTGGCGCCCTCGGCTTTATTGGTAGCAACCTCATCCAAGAACTCAACCAACTTGGATTAGGCAAAAAAATCGTTGCCGTGGACGATTTTTATAAAGAAGAAAAAGAAGTAAATCTTGCAGGCCAGTATATCCAGGAATGGATACACCGCGATATCTTTCTGCAAATCTTTCGGGAGATGCCCTCACAAATTGATTTTGTCTTTCATCTCGGCGCCCGTACCGATACGACTGAAAAAGACAAAAAATTACTCAAAAAATTAAATTTAGATTACTCCAAAGAAATTTGGAATATTTGCACTCAACATCAGATTCCACTGATCTACGCGTCTAGTGCAGCTACTTACGGCAACGGCGATCAAGGCTATAAAGATCACCATGCTGGCATCAAAAAATTAAAGCCCTTGAATCCTTATGGTCAATCTAAACAAGACTTTGATGTTTGGGCGCTGAGTCAAAAAGAAACGCCACCTTTCTGGGTGGGCATGAAATTTTTTAATGTCTACGGTCCCCGCGAAACGATGAAAGGTCGAATGGCCTCTGTCATTTTTCACGCCGTGCCACAAATCAAAAAAAATGGTTCCTTAAAATTATTTAAATCTCATAAAAAAGGAATCGCACACGGTCAACAACAACGGGATTTTATTTTTGTCAAAGATGTAATTGACGTACTTTTATTTTTTTATAAAAATTCAAAATCTTCCAAAAATGGTATCTATAATCTCGGAACAGGCAAGGCTCGTACCTTCGAAGATCTAGGACGCGCTACATTCAAAGCCTTAAAAGTAGAACCCAATATCGAGTATATCGACATGCCCAAAGATCTGCGAAAAAAATATCAATATTTCACACAAGCAGAGGTTGGTAAACTACGAAAAGCTGGTTATAAAAAACCTTTTACTAGCCTAGAGGAAGGTGTAAAAAAATATGTGGAGGAGGCGTTTTAGTATGAATTTTTCAAGGTTACGAAGAAAGGTGAAAAATTCAATTTCAAACTCAAAAACAATATCAATTTTCCCGCTAACGTAAAAGAACTACTCCCATAAGATTGATTATTAATTAACGTTTGTGAAGCTTGCGGTTGAGCCTGAACTTGTTTTTGAAGTTTCAGACTATACCCGTAAAAAATCATAAAAGGGTTCCATATTCGCTGTTGTCTCATGAAAAACACTAGCTAACCACCTTCTTGACAATCCTTCCTTCCCAGGGTTGCAACCAGTTTTCTTTCCCTATAATCACCTCATAATTTCCAATCAATAACTCAACAGATTCTGTCCATTCAAACGCTACTTCTTTTTCACTGAAATTGAGAATAACATAATAAGTATCTGTTTCATCTTGTCGAGCATAGCAAAATAACAATTCGTGTTCTGGCATTAAATCTTGGAAGGTTCCATAAATCAAGGTCCGATGTTCCTTACGGAATGCTAGCATTTTTTGATAAAAATAGAAAATAGAATTAGGATCATCTAAGGCCGCTGCTACATTAATTTCTGAGTAGTTGGGATTGAGTTTGATCCACGGCTCGCCATCCGTAAAGCCTGCTTGCGGACGATCATCCCAGTGCATGGGTGTCCGAACATTATCGCGCCCGTTGATATGAACTGCTTTCAAAAATGCATCTAGGTCTTCGCCGCTTTCTTTGGCTTGTTTATAAAAATTATGAATTTCTACATCGCGATAATCTTCTATTTTATCGAAAGCAACATTGGTCATTCCAATTTCTGTGCCTTGGTAGAGACAGGGCGTACCACGCATCGAAAGTAAGAGCATCGCAAAAAGTTTAGCAGAAGCTTCTCGGTATATTCCATCATTGCCCCAACGCGAAACGATACGGGGAAAATCATGGTTGTCCAAAAATATATTAATCCAACCATCGTTTCCAATCGCTTTGTCCCAGTCTGTAAACACTTTTTTAAAATCAATGAAATTTTTCTCAATCACGTCAAAACGACCACCCGGTCCGTGGTCCATAAACATATGACCAAAATGAAAAACCATATTCAGTTCCTTCCGATCTTTACCGACATAATCCAGTACCACTTTTTCATCAATCCCAGGACCTTCCCCAACGGTCATCACATCATATTTACGCATCACTTCTCGATGCATTTCCTGTAAAAATTCATGCATCCTTGGACCGTTTGCGTAAACATCCGAAATGATAACATTAAAATCTTCAGACTTTGCATCCGCCAAGGGAAAGCGTTTGGAAATAACAGAGATGACGTCCATCCGAAAACCATCTACCCCTTTGTCCAACCAAAAGCGCATCAGTTTATAAATCTCTTCTCGAACCTTTGGGTTTTCCCAATTGAGATCGGGTTGTTTTTTGGTAAATAAATGGAGGTAATATTCTTCGGTCGCTTCGTCATATTCCCAAGTGCTACCAGCAAAAAATGATCGCCAGTTGGTCGGTGGTTTTCCATCTACAGCAGGAAGCCAATGGTAATAATCTCGGAACGGATTGTCTTTCGATTTCCGAGATTCCTTAAACCACTGGTGTTCATCACTGGTATGATTGACCACCAAATCCATCAATAATTTCATTCCTCGTGCGTGTACACCAGCCAGCAATTCGTCAAAGTCGTCCATCGTTCCGAATTCTTCCATGATGTTATAATAGTCACTAATATCGTAACCATTGTCATCGTTGGGCGATCGATAAACTGGACTCAGCCAGAGGATGTCCACACCTAGTTTTTTCAGATAATCCAATTTTTCTAGAATCCCGCGTAGGTCACCGATTCCATCACCATTACTATCATTAAAACTCCGCGGATAAATCTGATAGATGACTTGTTCTTTCCACCAATTCGAGTTCATAAAGGATATGATTTAATTTGAATGATTTTCTTTGCTTCTTGTCCTCTTTTATTAGGTTATTAGAGTCCAAAGCAAGCAGCAAACAAAAAACTTAATGCCGTATGTACTGTGCAAAAAGAATTTCTACGGCGGCTGTTTCTGGACAAGGTTGGTTGGTCTGACTTGGCCAAATATCGCCCGTATTAGTAAAAGCAGCGTAATGACCATGTTTTCTAATCAGTGCCATTGTTTCTGATTTTACCTGATCTGCCGTCACGACAAAATCGTAATTTCTTAATCCAATTGCCAATAACCAATTAAGTAGGGGCTGGATGGGTCCTACCGATTGGAATTGGTCAGGCTGCACCCAAGCGGCACAAAAATAAGCGGGCATTCCATCGTTTTCGAGATAACGAGGATGCAATAGATGCTTCAACATGGTTTCAGCCTTTTCCTGGGTAGGAATTTTAGCGTAGAGTGGTAGTAATCCTGTCAGATGAAAAAATGGGTTAGGGGAACCGGTTAACCAACTATCTCGCTGGTAATTACCCGTATTTTCATTCCAGTATTTTTCGTTGAAACAATAAATCATTAACTCGTTGCCTTCGATCAGAGAGGCGATATTTAACTTATAGACACCTCCAGCCTTAATCAACTCAGCCGTGGCTCGGACAAAGAGAATATTAGTCAGTAAATCAGACAAGCCATTTTCTTGTTCCCCTATCTTAAGCAAAGGATCCTCGGCCGTAAAAATAGGCGGCCAGGCTTGGGTTTGTAATAATCCGTCATCCGACGTATAGTGATCAAAGATAAAATTGTATTGTGCTAGACAAAGCGATAGCATTTCATTTTTATCATCTGAGGATAATGCTATTTTCGGATTGGTAGTAACGATCCGACAAAAATTGATCATCGTAAAAAGGAGGGTAATTAAGGATTCGTCATTCGCTGGCGTAGAAGTAGCTGACTTTAGCGTTTCTTGCAAAGTATTTAAAGCTTCTTCTGAATCGTTATTTGCTAAAGCTATCGCTGCGAGGACTCTCTGTAAAGACGTCGCACTTTCGGAGGAAAGTATCGTCTTTAAATCAATATCAATCGTAGTTGTCAGAGGTTGCAAATCTGCCTTTTTAGTAGTTCCGGACAAAAGAATTTCAAAGGTAATTAAATATTTGGATGTAAAAAACGTTATCTTACTGGTTTCTTTAAACCTTGTTCCTTTTTATCAGTCTACTTCAAGGGGACATCTTATAAAGCTGCCAATATTTTATTAAAAAAAATTAAAATCCTTATTATGAAACAGATCTTTCTCTTGACGATCCTCCTGTTAGGTGGTATTAGTTTGTCTGCACAAACAGCTACCAAATCAACAAAAACCATGATGGCAGCTACTAAGATTAACTGGCTGACCCTTGAAGAGGCGCAAGAGTTGAATAAAACGAATCCTAAAAAAATTATGGTGGACCTATATACCGAATGGTGCGGTCCATGTAAGCTGATGATGCGACAAACTTTTACAGATCCACAACTCATCAGCTATATTAATGAGAACTTTTATGCTGTTAAATTTAACGCTGAAAGCCAGGATCCCGTGAACTTTAAAGGAAAATTATACAGCAACCCTAATTTTAATCCGGCAAAAAGTCCACGTCAACGCAACGCCGTCCACGAATACACAAGAACGACTGGTCTTCGAGGGTATCCGACTTTGATCATTTACAACCCACAAGTTGAGATCATCGACCGAATCGTAGGTTTTCAAAAAGCACCTCAGGTGATGCGAAAATTGAAGAAACTCAAGTAATGACTGAATGGTCCCGAAGGATGAACGAACGATTCCAAAGGGTGATGCACGGCAGTGCATCAAGTGAGAGAACCGCGAAATCGACGAAGGAGATTCATGAGCGAAGCGAACTAAAGCGGACAGATTGGATAATTTCAATAATATTGGTCAATACTTTATTCCAAAATTTTATGAGAAACACCTCGTCGCAATCAGCGACGGGGTGTTTCTTTTTAAAACCTTATCATTCAAGTTGCTAAATAGTAAACCAACCCGAATGCAACTATCAGCACAATTACGTAAAAAATGACTTCAATCAAATGCGACCGACTTGCTATTTTTTGCATTCTTGCCTCATTGATTGGTTCTTTTTCTCCGGTAAAGACTTGACCTTTGAGGCCATTTTTTGCCAAACCAAAAGAATTTTGCTTTCGTTGTAAATTGCGATTATTTTTATTAGAGATAATAGCGCCTTGTGAAAATCCCATGATTTATTGATTTGATTTAATCATAAGATACAGTATAAAGATAGGGTTTCGTTCCCCTCTTCGACAGAGAAGGTATTTTATTCGACCAATAAGGAAAGAAAGTTATTAATGCGAATCAATAGTTAAAT
>CAZYAC010000038.1:0-20861 GCA_964645475.1 uncultured Saprospiraceae bacterium
GAGGGAAATTCCAAGTATAAACATCAGCATCATTTACTGGAGGAATGGTAAAGGTAAGTTCTGCTCCAGGACAAGTAGGAATTGGATCATTTGTCTGAGGTTGAGAAGGGTTACCTAGATTTATAACAGGCTCTTGTACATTACCAACAGTAAGTACCATATTTAAGTCACAGGTAGAACCAGCACATCCATCGATCATTATAAAATAAGGTTGTCCGATGTTAACAGGTCCTCCGAGCGTGATTGTTTGTCCGGGAGCAGCACAATCACATTGAATATTACCAACAGGCTGAGAGTTGGGATCACAGGCTGGATAAAGCCCGAGTTGGATTCCTAGTTGACCACCTGTACCAGATGTACAATTCGAACTGGTAATATCTATAAAGATAAATGGGTCAGTTGGAATGATCCGATACCAAGTGGTATTATGGAAAAATCCTTGTCCACCACAACCTGGAATTTCTCCACCATTATTAATATCCGATATCATTCTTGTGCTAAATGGAAAATCAATAACGTCCGAATCGGCACAATTTGGAGCACCGGGATCACATTGGGCTAAAGAGACCGAATGATTAAAGAAAAATAAAGCTAGGAAGAGGGTGATTGTTCTAAACGCAGCGCCTAGAGACAGATGTGTCTTGTTGATGTTTTGCATATTGTAAGATTCCTAAAAGTTCTAAAAAACGAGCAGGAAAAATAGTATACAAAACCACGTATCTAGATACATAAATAGTATAGAAATAGATAGGGAGTATGCTAATTTGAGCAAATTAGCAACGTAAAGTATTGGCTGATAGTATTATCTCCTCTCGTGTTTGTGACCGCAAAATACCATTTATTTTGAAAAAATGCATAAATCGCCAGCATTTATTAGGAAAAATACCTCTTTTATAATAGATAATTGACATTATTAGTCCCATCGGGACATACTTATCATCGATCGAGGATAGTCAGCACCAATTTTGACTTGGGAAGATTCTTGCTCTTCAGAGGAAAGTTGATCAGGTCTATGTACTTTATGGTTGGGTACAGATTCCAATTCTGGAAGCCAAGCTTTCACATATTTTCCTTTGGGATCATAGCGACGGGCTTGGGAGAGAATATTAAAATATCGATTTTCTCTTGGGTCATTACCTACGCCTGCCACATAGTTCCAGTTACACCAATTACTGGTAACATCATAATCAATAAGTAGAGATTCGAAATAAGAAGCGCCCAACTGCCAATTTACGTGTAAGTCTTTGACCAGAAAGCTAGCAACATTTTGCCGTCCACGATTGGACATAAAGCCACTCATGGCTAATTCTCTCATATTCGCATCAATAAATGGTACACCGGTGCGTCCCTCGATCCATAATTGCAGAAGATTTTGGTCATTCTTCCAGGCCGGATCTATTTCACCCTTAATTCCTCCTTGTAGAAAAATATCGTTTCCATGCTTTTTCCCCATTAAACGGAAAAAATCTCTCCATAATAATTCGAAGAATAACCAATAAGTAGAATCATTGCTTCCTTTTTCTGCTTCGTAGTTCTTTATTTCATAATAAATCGTCTTAGGAGAAATACATCCCTGAGCCAACCAAGGCGATAATTTGGAAGAATAGTCATCGCCAAGTAGCTGATTACGAGTTTCTTTATAATTTTTGATAAGATCAGTATCCCATAAATAATACTTTAGTCGTTCTAATGCGTGAGTTTCTCCTCCTTTTGGCGAAAAAGCCTGTTCTGGAACGTCAAAACTTTCATACCCGAAATCAGAGAGACTGGGCACCTCCTCTTTAGCTATTTCGACAGACCATGGGGAAAAATTACTAGGCTTATTTAAAGGTTCTCGAACAGGTACAAATCGCTCTACTTCTTTTCTAAAATTACTAAAGGTCTCTGGACAATGGGTAATAGGAAAAGGAAGATCTTGAGTGTAGTAAAGCATTTTACCTCTGCTAAATATGATCTCTTGACCAACAGACCACAGGTTTCTTTCTAATGCGTCCTGGACTTCCACTTCTTCTTTGGTACGTTCCCGATTACAAAAAACCCAACTTGATTTTAGCTGACGTGCTAAAGAAAAAATAACTTCTTCTGGTTTACCAACTCTAATAATTAAATCACTACCCAAAGCTTGAAGACTATTTTTTAAGTCCTGCACTGCCTCAATGATAAACTTTGTCCGATACTTACCTACCTTTGGGAAACCAAAACGAGTTTCTCCCTTAAATAGACGCTCATCAAATACATAAATTGGGTAAACTTCCTCGCCGCTGTTGATGGCATGAGTAAGAGCTTCATTATCCGCTACACGAAGATCCTGACGAAACCAAACAATTACACGTTTACCTTTCATGGTATGGCTTTAAATCAAAAAAAACGAAAAAAATAAGTGGACAAAACAAACTAATTTAAGATCCAAGGAAGTAAAATTAATACAATGTGAAACCGATGTTAGATTCTATATACTGCAACAATATTCACCATGAAATAGTTGAAAAATCATGAACTATTCACTTTCAAACTTTTTACTACCTTGTTGGAATTAAAATTAGGTATTTTTTGTTAGATAATTGATCTAATCAGCATAAAAAATTAAAAGACATGAAACGAGAAATAATAAGGTCAGAGCTAGTTATGAAGACTGCCCGTAGCTCGGGAAGTGGCGGTCAACACGTCAATAAGGTTTCTACAAAAGTAGAGATTCATTTTCATGTCAATAATTCAAAGGGGCTAGAAGAAATCGAAAAATTAAGACTGTCACAAAAGTTGGCTAATCGAATTACTAATTCGGGATTTTTGATAGTTACCTGTCAGCAAACTCGGTCTCAACTTAAGAATAAAGAACTGGCAATCAACAAGTTATTCAAATTACTAAAAAAAGGTTTGTATGTAAAACCCGTTCGAAAGAAAAAAGGTATTTCAAAAAACCAAAAGGCCAAACGATTGAAAAACAAAAAAGAACACAGCGAGAAAAAAGCCTTACGAAAACCCATCAAGTTTCCATAAAATTGATTATCACTAGGGCATCAAATATTAAAATTATGACGACCTACTTACAATACAAACTTTGATATTAAACCAATTATATCCAGCTTTGCAGGAGCATTAAAAAACTCAAAAAAATCTTTTATGCAGAAGCTCCTACTACCACTTTTCTCCATTCTTTGTTTAAGTTTTTTCTTAACTATTGCCTGCCAACCTAAAAAATCGGAACAAGAAAAAATGTATACAGAGGTGATGAAAATTCACGATGATGTAATGCCAGAAATGAGCACGATCCATCGATTAAAAAAACAATTGAAGGCCATCGATACCACCATGGTCAAATCACCTAATTACCCTACTATTCTCAATCACTTAAGCGCACTTGAAAAAGCTGACGAAGGAATGATGGAATGGATGGCTGAATTTAGTAATCCATCTTCAGATACGGAGGAGGTTGAAGCCATAAAATATCTAAAAAAAGAAAAAATTAGAATTTCAGAGGTACGAGATCAAATGCGGGAAAGTATTGCTGCTGCAAAGCGTATTTTATTGGAAATCAAAACCACTTCTGCCACCAATTCCAATTCAACAAAATAAAAAAATCAACTCATGATTAAGTACCTTTTTATGATCTCTTTGTTCGTTATTGGTCTACTATTTAGCTGTTCAACCGGAACAGGAAAATTGCCAGTAATGGGCAATAAAGATGTGGTGGATGGTAAGAATGTTTACCACCAAATTTCTGATTTTAAATTTATCGATCAAGACAGTAATATTATTACTAATGAAACTTTTAAAGATAAAATCTATATAGTAGATGTTTTTTTTACTTCCTGTCCCACGATCTGCCCTAAAGTAAAAAAACAAATGCTACGGGTTTATGATAAGTACCTTAATGACGATCGAGTCAGTCTTATTTCACACTCCATTGATACGCGGCGCGATAGTGTACCTCGTCTCAAAGACTATGCTAACAAACTAGAAATAGACAGTAAAAAATGGCATCTGGTTACCGGTGATAAAGAGAAAATTTATGATATGGCTGACGAATATTTTCTAGTAGCGTTAGAAGATCCTTCTGCAGAAGGCGGATACGATCATAGTGGTACCATCATACTAGTGGATCAAAATCGCTTAGTACGCGCCCACGCTAATGGCCTAATTCCCAAAGAAGTAGATCGTTTTATGAATAATATAGATCGATTACTCTTAGATAATTCCGTCGAAGAATAAAACTTATGAACCGCTTGCATCGCTTCCTTTATTTAGGTAGTCTAGTTATTGTGATACTACTAATTTCTTGCGATTATCAACCATATAAGCAAGGTAAAAATCTCTACATTTTCTATTGTGCTACCTGTCATATGGATGATGGTTCTGGGCTCAAAGGTCTTTATCCTCCCCTAGCCGGAGCCGATTATCTGGCCAATAATCAAACCAATCTAGCCTGCATTATTCGTTACGGACTCTCCGATTCCATTTCCGTTAATCAAAAAACCTATAATCAAGCCATGCCAGGCGTAAAAGACTTAAATGAGATTCAGATAACCAATGTAATCAATTATATCAATCATGCATGGGGCAATAAGCTTCAACATGTAAAAGTGGAGGATATCCGAAAAAGACTGATCGATTGTCAGCAATAAATTTATAATATTCTCCCTAATTGGCTAATCCATTGCGGTTAATTCACAATTTTCTCTTTGATATTGTCTAATTCCGACATCATTTTTTTTTAATATAAGTCAGGTTATCATTAAAAAGATTCTATCTTTGAGCCATTCTCAATCTCCATTATTCAACGTGGATTTTAAATTAATTTACCTATTGTTATAGAAACAACTGATTTTATGAATAAGCTATTTACCTTTTTTTTTCTCTTCTTTACCTTTTCGCTTTTCGCCCAACCTGCCAATGATGAATGTGAAAATTTTATCGATTTAGGGGTGGTTCCATTTTGTGCAGTGGATACTTTTTTTACCAGCGTAGATGCGACCCAGTCCAATATTGGGAATGATAACGTTCCCATGAACTGTAATCCAGGCAGCGATTGGAATTTTACGGGTAGAGATATTTGGTTCAGTTTTGTAGCAAGTGATACCATTGAAGACTATTCCATTTCGGTTATGGGAATCATGGATAGCTTGGGTGGAAGCCCACTAACGAATCCTCAAGTAGCCATTTATCGAGGTGAATGTGGTTTCGATGAACTTGCTCTCCTCTCGTGTGCTCGACAAGAAACCAATGGAGAAACTAGCCTTGATTTCGAACTCTTAGGTCTCGATTTTGGAGAAACCTATTTTATAAGAATCAACGATTGGTCTTCAACAGGCACCCCCAATTCTGGCTCCTTTTTACTTTGTATAAAAGAAAGAGATCCTATCAATACCATCGATCAGCCAGGTTCAAATTCTTGTACTGGAATTTTATTTGATGATGGTGGACCAGATGGAGATTATAGTGCCAATAGTGCCAATACTTTTTCTATTTGTCCGAATGCACCATTCAACAGTTGTGTTACCTTTGATTTAGAATATTATAATGTCGAATCTGCAATAGATAATTTAGTTTTTTACGATGGACCTGATAATAATAGTCCTGTTATTGATAACTTAAATGGTGGTAGCTTTGCTACCAATGAAGGAGGTGTTTGCTATACCGTTCAAGCCAGTAGTGGCTGTCTAACCGTAGAACTGATTAGTGATGGAGCCACTCAATTTGAAGGGTTTGCGGGAACTTGGCAATGTTCTGGATCTCCTTGTGAAATCAACAGTCCAATCACCATTGAGGACGATATTACTGATGCATTGGTCGTAGATGCCCTCACCACGAGTCAAACCGTCATAACAGTGGATCGAATAGACTGCCCAGACGGGGCACTCGGTACCTTTGAAGCGGGAGATGATACAGATTTGGGATTAGGAAAAGGTATTATTCTAACCACTGGTAGTGCGACTAATGCTATTGGTCCAAATGACGATACTGGCATCGCAACCCAACACGCGGCACCTGGTGATTCTGACTTAGATTATTTTTCTTTGTTGAATAATGGACAACTTTCTGAAGATGCTTGTGTGGTAGAACTCGATGTCTTTGTGGCAACAGACGAATTAAGGTTTGAATATATTTTTGGGTCAGAAGAATATCCTGAATTTGTAGGTGATGCCTTTAATGATATTTTTGCTTTACTCGTCAAAGGACCAGGAATTTCCGGCGATGCAAACATTGATAATCAACAAAATGTAGCCATTATTCCCGGAACTAATACTTTTGTAGAAATCAATAGTCTTAATGCAGAACAAAACTGGGAATATTTTAGAAATAACCTAAACGGTACTTCGGTTCAATATGATGGATTAACCTCAGACTTCCTAGGAGTAAAAAAATCTCTAACCGCTTCTATCCCAGTTGTACCATGCAATAATTATAAATTAAAATTTGCTATTGCAGACAGAGGTGATGATGATCTTGATTCTGGTGTTTTCATCGGAGAACTTCAAGGAGGTGTCCCTAATCTATCTTTTGGTTCTGCTTTTGGAATCGACTTTTTAGTAGAAGATTGTAGCGGGACTGAAGACGAAATTATTGTTAGACTAAATAATCCTTTGCCTGACGCACAAAGTTATACCGTTAATATTGGTGGTACAGCCACTCGTGATATTGACTATATTCTCGATATGCCAGACCAGATAATTATTCCAGCAGGAGAAACTGAATTAAGATTTTCAATTATCCCCATTACAGATATGATTCAGGAGGGAGACGAAAGCATCATCATCTCTCTTTCAAATGATTTTGGTTGTGGACCAGTTGACTTAGAAGATATCAATATTACTATCTTGGATCAACCTTCGGTAGAAATTAATCTTGGAGCAGATACGGCTCTTGTTTGTTTTGCAGACAGCAGCAACAGCGTTACTTTATCTGCGACTGGTGCGACTGATTTTATTTGGACACCTTCTAATATTTTTGATGACAACAACGAACAAACTGTGGTCGCTACCCCAACCGAAGATGGCTACGTCTATGTAACCGGCCAACTGGGTGCTTTATCTTCCTGTGTCGCAGAGGATTCTATCTTTCTCCAAAGAATTGATCCACAACTCACCATCGAAACAGATGGCCCGCCAGGAATTTGCCGAGGAGATACTATTCAGCTTAGTGCCATTAATAATGCGGGTGACCTCAATATTGCTTGGACCCCAAATAATAATTTAAGTGATCCAAGTAGTGCTGTTACAGATGCCTTTCCTGATTTTAATGAAACCTATGTTGCTTCTATAAATGTAACGGGTTGTATCGTCACGGACACGGTTGTCATCGAAGTTAACGCTTTTGATTTTCCAGAGCTTATTCCAGATACTACGATCTGTCAAGGAACACCCATTGAATTAGCCAGTCAAATATTTTTTACTACCACGGAGTACTCTTGGGCACCTGCCGAGACGATTGAAGATCCTACGGAATCCAATGCGCTCGCCACTCCACAAGAAACTACTACTTATGTCTTAACTGCTAGTAGTCAATCTGATTTCTGTACTAGAATGGATTCCGTAGAAGTAACCGTTATTGCCGCAGCAATAGATATAATCAACGATACGACCTTTGTTTGTTTGGGTGATTCAGTACAGTTGCAAACCAATATTGTACCACTCAACAATCCAATTGTTTGGTCGCCAGATGATGGGGATATCAGTGACATTAATAGTCCTAATCCAACGGTATTTCCGACTAATTCTACGATGTATTTTGCGACTTTACAAACCCCTGCTTGTCTAATTGTTGATTCGGTATTCATTCAAGTAGATTCACTACCTGTCATTGATACCATTATGTTGAATCCAATCAAAGAGGTTTATTGTCCGAGCGATACCGTATTTCTAACCAGTCCACTTTATGACCCCATGGATTATCCAGAAATAGAAAATTTATGGACGCCAATGGCTGGACAAATTACGCCAGATTCTTTTTTCAATCTAGTGATCTTAACAGTTCCTGATACCATAACCTATACTAGATTGACCACTAATGGTGGCTGTCGTTCAATGGTTAGTGTAGAGGTTCCAGTAGTGGATCCAGAGGTTATGATTACACCCGATACTACTGTCTGTAGGCTTAGTCCTTTTCAAATATTTGCAGAAACAACTGATCCGAATGCCACCTATGAGTGGTCTCCCGAGACAGGTCTAAGTTGCACGGACTGTCCCGATCCAATTGTCACGATAACAGACAATATAGTATACACGGTTGAAGCGGAAGTTTTTGGTTGTCCAGCTACTGGAATGTACGAATCTGATCTTATTCAACCACCTGTACTAAACTTGATACCTGATCAGTCTATTTGTTTAGATGAATCGATCAGTTTGGGTTCAACGCCTGCTCAAAGCAATACCAACTTTACATGGACCTCTACTGATCCTGGGTTTGCTTCTTCGGCAATAAACCCATTGGTGAATCCTGATCAGAATGCCAGCTATACGGTAGTAGCTGATAATGGTGTTTGTCCTTCGGTTTCTGAAACAGTTAACATTGAAGTTATTCAAAACATTACCTTTACTGTTAGCGAAGATGACGAGGTTTGTCTTGGAGACGACTTTACAGTATCAGCACTAGCAACTCCTTCCTCCAATGAGGATGAATATAGCTGGATAGGGCCCAACGCAACTGGGATGTCTACCCCTACCGTTGACATCACTGCTTTTGGCCCAGGAGAACGTTTCTATACTGTTAATTTCTCCAATGGTTGCGAACAATTATCTGAAGAAATTCGAGTACTGGTAAATGACGTCATCAGATTAGATAGTTTTAGTTTTGATCCTTTTCAGGATGGAATAGCAGACTGCTTTGACGAAGGAGAAAGGATTGCAATTACCGCCGCCGTTGATTCTGTACAGTCTGGTACGATTTACGAATGGTCACAAAATGGACAAAGTATTGGGACTAATTCTCGTTCTGTGGAAACACAAATCCTAACCGAAGATCCTGTTACCTTTGGCCTTCTGATCACCACTGATAGAGGCTGTGTCACAAGTGAGCAGATTGGGCCCTTCTGTGTCAACCCAGCCAGAGCCGGAATGCCTAATGCCTTTACACCTGGAAGTAGTAGCGGATTAAATGCTTTTTTCAATATTCAAACCGTTGGACTTTACGAAGAAATTGAGAGTTTCCGTATTTGGAATCGATTTGGAGATTTAGTGTATAATAATGGTGACCCAACCACTGGATGGGATGGTAGAATTGATGGTAAACTAGCTCCTTCTGATGTTTATTTATACCATATTACTATAAGGAAATTCACAGGTGCTATCGAAGAATTCACAGGAGACGTTACTTTGATTCGATAAGATATTTGGAGATTAGTTTTTTATAAAAAGAAACTAATTCAATCTTTGTTTTGTTAGAAAAATGTGTAATTAAATTGCCCATTGTGATTTATTTTGCAATGGGCAATTTTTATTTTTAAAAAAAGTTTTATTCTAAAACATTGTGTTAAATGCAATCAGATCCAACAAAGAAAAATCTAGTGATCCTTAGCGGTGCAGGCGTCAGTGCTGAAAGCGGTATCAATACTTTTCGTGATGCGGGCGGATTATGGGAAGGCCACAATGTGATGGAAGTAGCCAGTCCTCAAGGATTTAGAAAAAACCCAGCTCTTGTTCTAGATTTTTATAATCAAAGACGTCAACAACTAAAAGAAGTAAAACCCAACCGAGCACACGAAATTATTGCAGAGCTGGAAACCCAATTCAACGTCATTACTGTCACCCAAAATGTGGATGATCTACACGAAAGAGCCGGAAGTACCCATGTTCTTCATCTACATGGAGAATTAAAGAAAGTTAGAAGTACAGGCAAGGAAAGTTTAGTCCTTGATTGGGAAGGAGATTGCAATCTAGGCGATCATTGTCCAGAAGGTCATCAGCTGCGTCCTCACATTGTCTGGTTTGGCGAGGGAGTACCCATGCTTGGCTTAGCCGCTGAAGTTGTGGTCACCGCTGATATCGTCATTATTATTGGTACTAGTCTACAAGTATATCCTGCAGCTGGACTGATTGGCTATGCCCCACCAGCTGCTAAAGTATTCTATATAGATCCAAATCCGGCCAGTAATTGGGAATTGGAAAATGTCCAAAACTTACACCTAATCAAAGAAGTAGCGAGCACAGGGATGGAACAGGTGAAGGAAGTTTTGTTGGGGTAAAATCAATGGTTGTTTTTGCTGTGTTTGTGTGTAAGTAGAGACAAATACAAGCAAACATATTTTACATAGCCATCCGGCCAAACAACTCATCCAAGTAAGCCTCTCTAGTTGTGGTGCGATAATTATCTCGGCAGTCCTCTATCCCACTTCGCATGATACTGCTACAAGTTCCATCCGCGTTGGTTCTCTCTTCATGTCCGCGCCCCAAAAAGCAGTGACCTAACTCGTGAAAAACTACAAACTCGCGAAAGAGTACACTAGATCGATCCCAAAAGGTTTTATCAATCGTTACTGCATTCGGAGCAGCACTGGAAAAGGTACATCGTCCTGCCACGTGTTCTTCCTCTATCTCCGCAATTTCTCCAGTAATATTGGCAAGATAAAGATCAATATCTAGACCACGAGTCGCCGCTTCTGCTTCAAAATTGGAAAAATAGGACCATAAAGCAGGATCTACTCCTGGAAATTGACCAAGCGGTAATAACTCTTCTTCAGAAGTGAGATCGAGTTCTTCATCTGGCTGACAAGACGTGAAAAAAACGAGTATTCCAAAAATAAATAATAGGGATAGGAAAGAGAATTTTTGATTTGACATAACACGACTTTTAAAGGGTTTAAATTAATCGGAACCTTCATGCTTTAAGCACTAAAAAAGTACAGTTGATGTCATAGAAAATTTTATCGAATTCCAGATAGGAATCCCAGTTGGTAAAACGTTTAGAAAATTAGCATACAAAAGCGGCTTTTAATCGCTTCTTTTATGCCATATAACGATTGATCAAATAGCTAGCATCTTTAACCGTTTCAATCCGATTCACTTCAGCAGCGGAAAAGGAAACATTAAAAAACGCCTCTAGTTTTAGGATCATGATGGAAAAGTCAATATTATCCAATAATAGATCCTCGTGAAAATTTGTAGTTGGGCAAATACGGTTAATTGGAATATCAATAATCCAACTAACCAGATTAATCACTTTTTGAATGATTGTCATAACGGCGCGGCAGTTTAAAGTTTAAAAAATTACCGACTCAGTCGATAAATTTATCTTGTTCGTTCGTTTAGTTGATAGTGCACTTAGTATCTCAAATTTTCTGAAACTTCCATTTCAGGAAAGAGTTAATCCTATAACGTCTAAGTAACTAATTTAATTATAGTACCTCAAACATAATTTTTTTTTGCTGGCTTAAAAAGTTTATTTTTGTCAAAAGAGTAGCATTTTGATAAAATTTGCGCCTAACTTCAAAAGCAGTGAGGGAAAAAATTAATTTATTGGACAGAGAGAAGGAAAAGTACGTCTATAAAACCCTCTAAATCAACACTTTACATGGGAAAAGTCATAGCAATTGCCAATCAAAAGGGAGGGGTAGGAAAAACTACCACCGCCATCAATCTAGCCGCCTCCTTAGCGATTTTAGAAAAGAAAGTATTATTGATTGATGCAGACCCGCAGGCAAATGCCTCTTCCGGGGTAGGATTTGGTGGAGAAGCAGCCGTCAGCATCTACGATTGTCTAATAAATGAGACCGATCCGGCTAAAGCCATTGTAGAAACGGAAACACCTAATTTGTGGTTGTTACCTTCTCACATCGATTTGGTAGGCGCAGAAGTAGAATTAATCAACCGCTGGCAGCGGGAATTCGTCCTCAAGACCATTACAGAAAAGGTAAAAGATGATTACGATTATGTTTTTATCGATTGTCTCCCCTCTTTAGGTTTGATCACCATTAATGCCCTAACCGCGGCAGATTCGGTCATTATCCCAGTTCAGTGTGAATATTTTGCCCTGGAAGGATTAGGTAAACTTATGAATACGATTGGACTGGTAAAAAAACAACTGAACACAGAGCTACAAGTTGAAGGGATCCTGATGTCTATGTACGATCGTCGACTTAGACTAGCCAACGAAGTAGTGGATCAAGTTCGGAAATATTTTCCCGAACAGGTATTTCAAACCATTATCCATCGTAACTCCAAGATCAGTGAATCTCCCAATGTGCATCAACCGGTGATCCTCTACGATGCGACTAGTAAAGGAACCATCAACTATTTAAATTTAGCAAGAGAATTTTTAACCAATAACCAAGATGCCATTCGGTTAAAATCCCAACGAGACGAAAACGACCGAAAAAAGGCCGGATAATTGGCTTAACGCTACTGATCTACACCCTTTTAAGAAACCTAATTATCGATCCGTATTTATTATAAAAAATGGCAAAGAAACAAAATAAAAAAGATGCTATTGGTAAGGGACTTGGAGCGCTGCTCTCTTCTTTTGGCAATGAACCTCAATCACCAACAGTAAGGGTCTCAAAAACAGAAACAACTGGCGCAGTAGTAGAAATTCCTTTGGAAAAAGTAGAAGTCAATCCTCACCAACCAAGAAAGAATTTTGATGCTGGTGCGTTGGCCGAACTCTCTGATTCTATCGCAACTCATGGCCTTATTCAACCCATCACTGTTCGTAGAATGGGTGACGGAACCTATCAACTCATTTCCGGAGAACGTCGATTGAGAGCTAGTAAATTAGCGAATTTGGCTACGATCCCCGCTTATATTCGAGAAGCGGATGATAAAGAGATGCAGGAAATGGCCTTAATCGAAAATCTCCAACGAGAAGATCTGAGCCCAATGGAGGTCGCTACTACTTATAAACTACTCATCGATAAATATGACCTTACCCAAGAAGAACTAGGTTCACGAGTCAACAAAAGCAGGGTTTCTATTACGCAGATTCTCAGCCTACTAAGCTTACCTCCTTCCATTATCGAAGCATTAAATACCAAGACGATCAGCCGAGGACACGCCATCATTCTTGCTCGCGAGGAAGATCCAGCCTTACAACTGATGTTACTAAATCGTGTCGTAAACGAAAAACTATCTGTTCGTGCACTCGAACAAGCGGTAGCAAATATGAAGAACGCTCCATCAAATGCAGCATCCGCAACTCCTTCTACCGGATTGCCATCAGAATACAAAGAGGTCCAAGAAAATCTGAAAAATTTCTTTGGGGCAAAAGTTCAATTGAAAAGAAAGTCGAACGGCAAGGGACAAATTATTATTCCTTTTAGTTCTGACAGAGATTTGAATAGGCTATTAGATTTACTGGAAGAATAAGCTAGCTACATTTCCAAAATATCTTTTACTCTTTTGCGTTGTTATGGTAGTAATTCAACTGTTCGACCATTGTCATTGTATGCTATGAAATATTTATGCTATTGCTTTTTATTTTTTTTTTCGAATGTGCTAGTTGGACAAGTTCCGGATAGTCTTTCCATTCCAGTAGAAACAGTGATTCCCGTCGATACAAGTCGGCTTTCCGCCAAACTGGACAGCATTATGCAAGCTGATCTTCCAGTTGTAAAAAGGAAAAATTTTATCGGTCGTTTTTTTGATAGAAAAGATTATCCCAATCCTAAAAAAGCATTATTCCTATCCCTTTTATTACCCGGTTCGGGGCAATTTTATAATAAACAATATCTGAAAGTTCCTATTGTAGTTGGTGCTTATACTGCTGGGATCATAAATATTCATAATCGCCGAACGGAGTTTAAATTTTTTCGCGATAATCGGATTGCGTTGTTGGACGAAGATCCTAATACGATGAATCAAACTAATCTCGACGAACGATCCCTTCGTTCCTTACGAGATAATGCCCTGACCAATGCAGAAACGGGTTTTCTTATTTTATTAGTCGTCCACGCGCTTCAAGCTGCCGATGCATTTGTCTTTGCACATCTAAAAACTTTTGATGTCAGCGAGGATCTATCCTTACAGATTAACCCGCAAATGGGATTGGATGCACAACAACAATTGAATGCAGGGATACAAGTAGCCTTATCTTTTTCTGGAAAAAAAACAACATCACCACGCCCCTTTTAAATACCTTCTAGAATTAAACAACTTCTAGAAAAATACTTAACTTGCAGCTTCATCAATCCGGCAAATAATCAAACCTTTACAAATTTTCTTTCGCTATATTCGCTATTATTTCAGGGCTACGACCATCTATCGTATCCATTCTCCCTTTGTTTTTAATTTTATCAAAGCAACGTTAGAGGATCAGCGAAATTATTACCAATTCGGAGAGATTGAGTCCATTCGAAGACGATTATTACGCAATAAAAAAACCATTGAAGTTACCGATTTTGGGGCGGGTTCTCAAGTCATTACTACTCGTAACCGCGCCATTGGAAATATGGCCAAATCTTCCTTAACGCCTCCATCTTACACTAGGTTATTATTTCGAATTGTAAACTACTTAAAACCAAAAACACTTTTGGAAATGGGGACTTGTTTTGGAATTTCCAGTCTCTATCTACATCTACCCAATACCAAGGCACAGATGACAACGATGGAGGGTTGTCCGAACGTGGCAAACATTGCTCGAAATAGTTTTCAACAGATGAAGGTTAAGAATCTGAAACTGGTCAACGCACCGTTTGATACCGTACTACCCGAGGTGCTAGCAGATTTTGACCAACTGGATTTTCTTTTTGTTGATGGAAATCACAAGCGAGAACCCACCTTATTTTATTTTAAACAAGCGTTGGAAAGAGCAACCGATCATAGTTGCTTTATCTTTCATGATATTCATTGGACACAAGAAATGGAAGGTGCCTGGCGTACCATTCAGGAACATCCGAGAGTACGGGTTACCATTGATCTATTTTTTATGGGACTCGTATTTTTCAATCCAGAAATCAAAGAAAAAGAGCATTATACCGTGATTCAATCTAAATTTAAGCCTTGGATCATGGGCTTTTTTAAGTAGGTCTTTATTTTTATTTTAATGATGAGCATCAAGGTTTAAAATTTAGGGGATGTTTTTACATATCATTCTATCTGTCTTGTCTTACTACGCCAGGTCATCCCTTCGACTTTATTATTAGCAGAATTTGTTGGCAAATGATTTAATACGAGTAAGGTATGCGTAATCAAGTCTGTTTCTTCACTTTTAATACCGCTACCACTCACTAACATCGGAAGATAAGAACCATCCATCCGACGAATTCTTAACGGCAACTCAAATTTATTAGAGACGAGTAATTGCTCCATTTTTAATTTTGGTACCAATAATTTACGATCATCTGGATGAACTATAAACGTCGTAAATTTATTTTTGATAAACTCAGGATCATACCCTAAAATTCTTTTTATGCCTGGACTCACAAATAAATTTCCATGGTCCTCCATTTGATGAATGATTAAGACCTCTCCCAAGCTTTTTGACAATAAATTTAATACACTCCTATTATTACTAAAGTGGGTGTCCTTTACGTTTTGCTGACGAGCGAAAAAATAGCCAATGGAGAAAGTAGAAAAAGCCAAAAAAATAAAGATGAGTACATAAGCATTCCAATTCAGGATTACCGAAAGCAATAAGGCACAAAGCAATAGCAGCGCCATCACCAAAATGGTAGGGTTAAGATTTTTCATAGTTGTTTGTTTTTAAAGATGCTTCTTGCCGTTTGCTTCTTGCTATTTGCTGCCCTCAAACGCCATTTTCTTCCAGCGTTAACTTCGACAAATATCAAAGACAAATCGGAAAAGACAAAAATTGTCAATCACTCATTAGAATACACTATCGTATTTAACGTGAATCGACTATAATTTCTAAAAGTTAAAAATATAAATGTGGTGGAAGACCGCGAATAGACGGCTAAAATGTGGTGGTTGATACAAATATATCAATTATTTATTATGCAAAAATCAGGCCATAAGCGAAAATAATCGCTTATGGCCTAGTTCTTTCGTCAAGAAAGGTTAAACTGAAGTTGTAGTTCTAAATCTTAATAGATTTATTTAAGAAACCGTCTGCTTAGAAAGTTTACGATCCACAATAGACCAAATTTGTTCTACTCTATCTGTCCATGTATTCGAATTTGCGACGCTTACTCGGTGTTCTACGTTTTCGAGGCTATTCTCCGCAATCGCTTTATCAATCAGTTGAATAAACTGATCGTGGCTCGTTCCAATATCAATGATCTCATTGAAGCTGCGAATGTCTGCGGAAAAATCGGTAGCTACAACTGCTCGACCAGCGGCTAGATACTCATTGATTTTTAATGGATAAATACTTTTGGTCAACTTATTCAATTGAAATGGAATCATCGCAACATCAAAATAATGTAGATAAGGAGGCAGCTTTGTAATATCTATGCTTCCCGTCATAATTACGTTGGGAAGTTTATCGATTTTTAATTCGGCCAGTTCTGTGTTATTATTAGGTCCAATCAAAAGAATGGTTTTATCACTGTGTTTTTCCGCTACTTTCTTAATTAAAGGATAGTCAATTCGGTCAGCATCTAGATTGCCTACAAACCCAATGATTTTATTTTTCACATGTTTGATTTCTTCTGGCCTTTCAAATTTTTGCTGAATCGTCTTTTTAAATAGATCAATATCCGCGGCGTTAGGAACCAGATGAATTTCATTAGCATCTTCTTGCCAAATATTCTTTAATTCGGTGGAAGTAACCGTCGTGATATCCGCCATTTGAATGGCTTTTCTTTCCAATTCTAATCCGTGGCGATTGGTATAGCTATTTTGAGAAATATCATCAATACATTGATAAATATTGAGCATTGGATTAAAACTATCTCTAGGTAAAACGCCTCCGTAATAAGGATTGAAGCAATTGAGGTAAATATAATTTTTAATATTATTCTCTTTGATAACCCGCTGAATGGTTTTAAGAAGTTTCTTATTATTTCGAACGCGCATTTTATCATAAAACCCACCAGGCTTTAAAAAATTAATGGGTGGAACAATCGGTGGCATTATTGCTTTAAAACTACTTTTGTTGGGATGAGCATTTAGAATTTCAGGTTGCTCGTACCGCATGCGGTGCATCAGCAAATCAGACATCCGCTCTTTTGTATATTTATCCCCTGCCGAAGTCAGCAAATCCTTATAAGAATAAGGCGGATTCACATAAAATACCCGGTTGTTCTTAATAAATTCCTTCGCCAGAGAAAACGAAACGGACGAATAAGGGTGATCCCAAGGAAACAGGGTAAAATAAATAATATCAATATCTTTCATAGGTGCACTCAATTGTATAGCAATAAACTGAATAATCTCACATTTGGTAAATGGAACTTGCCATAAAAACTTGGAAGATTTTACAAAATTTTGGATCGTGTATCTATTCCATAATGGGTAAATGGTACACTTATCTTTAACTATTTGCAAAATGCAAGCCAACCCGTCTCCTGTTCATTACTTAAGTAAAAAAATACAGAGTAATTCACATGAAGAAATTAAGGCTGAAACATGATTTATCAGTACTGATGAACGAAAGTTAGCTCATCAAGGTCTGGCAAAACATATTATATATCGGTAGTTTTAGGAACAGTATTTTCTTTAGAATAAAGTCTTTTACACAGGTAAAATAAAAGAATTCTAAGCAAGATAACAAAATAACATATTTTTAGAATATATGCTATTGACAGAATGATTATTAACAGGAGTTATCGGTTAGTTACCACTCTTTTTGCCAAATCCGATGGTTTTTCGATTGAAAACGAAACCACTCTTATCTGTTCGGAAATTAATTACATCTGCGAGGGTCAAAACATTCGGGTCGATTTTCTGACTTCCTTTTGACTGATTAGCAGCAAGGCGGAGGTTTTGATTTTTGATAGCCTCAAGGATTATACTACGAATCGTTCTGGCATTACCAAAGTATTTATCTCGGTATTCGTAAATAAACTTAAAATACTTTTCTAGGTGTTCTGCGGCATCAGTGGTCGCCGTGATCCCTTTTTCTTCAAGCATCTGCTGGCCAATTTCCATTAATTCGCCTGGCTCATAATCCTCAAATTTCAATACTTTATCAAAACGGGAATTCAATCCTGGATTCGCTTTTAAGAACCGCTCCATGTTATCGGGATAACCGGCCACAAAGATGAAAAATTTTCCTCGATGGTCTTCCATTCGCTTTAATAAGGTCTGAATCGCTTCGCTACCAAAATCACCATGTGCCGATCCTGTCGCTTGCTGAGATAATGCATACGCTTCATCAATAAAAAGAACCCCTCCAAGCGCCTCTTCAATTTTTTCTGCGGTCTTGATAGCTGTTTGTCCAACGAATCCGGCAACTAAACCTTGACGGTCCGTTTCGACCATATGCCCTCTTTCCAATATTCCAAGAGCCTTGTATATGGTCGTTAAAATTCGGGCAACAGTGGTTTTTCCTGTTCCAGGATTACCGATAAAAATGGTGTGCAAAGAAAAGTTGTTCAGCACGTCTTTACCTGATTCTTGGAAATAACGAACCAGGGTAACCATTTCTGTAATCTGCTCTTTTACTTTGGTCATACCAATGAGCCCCTGCAATTCTTCTAAAGCCTCTTTCAACAACGCTTCATCAATTGGAATTTTTGGTAATTCAACTTTTGGTTTGAAGCGTAGCTCTTTGACATCTTCATAATGAATGATGGAAAGTTCTTCTTTTTCTAATTGTTTAGGGTCATCAGAAGACATGACCCGTAAGCCTAAATTTATCTTTGCTTTTTCAATTAAATCAAAAACAAATCGAGCATTACCAAATGAGCGATCCCGATCTCGGAAAGCATTAATAATTATATCATCGATTAATTTTCCTGCACGATCTGAAAGCCTAACTGCTTTTTCCTGACAGGCAAAACGGGCAATCTGAGAAAGTTCCTGTGGTAGATAATCTGCAAAGGAGAAAAATAATTTAAATCTAGATTTTAGTCCTGGATTGGAATCGAGAAAATGCTTCATCTCTTTCGGATAACCAGCTACGATGACGGCCATATCTCCAACGCCATTCGACATTTCTTTGACCAATATTTCAATAACTTCTCGGCCAAAATCCTTACTGTCATCATTGGAGCGCGCTAGTGCATAAGCTTCGTCAATAAAAAGTACACCACCTCTAGCTTTTTCGATGGCCTCTTTTACTTTTGGAGCCGTTTGTCCGATGTATTCTCCTACCAAATCAACCCGATCCACCTCATGAACATGTCCTTTCGAAAGGAGTCCCATTTTTTGGTATAGCTTACCCATCATAGAAGCCACGGTGGTTTTACCGGTTCCAGGATTGCCAATAAAAACAGAGTGCACATTTATCTCTTCTTTCTCTTCAAAGCCTTTCTCTTTTCTGAGTTGTAGAAAACTGATATACTTGGCGTGATCGCGGACATTTTTTTTCACTTCCGTCAATCCAATCAAGTTATCCATTTTCAGCATGACATCCTCAAAACTGTGAGAAGGATCTAGGTCAGGGGTAAAAATAATGGGTTTATTTTGGTGCGGCAACATCACTGGTGCCAATCCTTCTTCAAAACTTTCACCTACTTCGAATGGAATAACGGCCAGTAACCGATCCATAAAAACTACTTCCGCCGCATAATTATCGACCCGCCAAGAGCCTTTTACATTGGACCCCCAACCAGCGGTTATTTTGATAATTTCATCTTTGCGCTCAATTCGTTGCAAACGGATCACCTGCCCCTTTAATTCACGGGCATCATTATAGAATTTAGTAAATAATTCGCATTGCCAACTTTTAGAATTATGAAGGTTTTCAAGGATAAGTTCTACGTAAATATACCGAGTCTCTTCGCTGCTAAAACCACGAAAATACTGTCGATCGTCTTCACTCAAATCATCATATGGTCCCTCGTATAGACGAATAGATTTCACACCTAAATATGGATTAGGTTCGCCGATGGTAAATTTACCTGCATCCTCTACATAAAAGTATTTTGTCGCTACTTTCTCCCCTTCAATCCAGGCTTCCCAGTAATAAGTACCTTTTTTCCAGAACTGGCCTTCGCTTTTATTTCCCCAGCCTTCCCGTATAAAAACTACATTGTCATATTTACTAACTTTCCTATTTTCAAAGGGCAATCGGCAGATCTCTTCTCTACCCTTTTTGAGCTTATAGCAACGTAATTCAACGTTGATTTCCCAGTCTTCTTTGTCAAAATTTTTGTTAAAAAAGGAAAGTTCTGCATATACGTAGGTCGTTTCATATCGGTCAAAGACCTGTCGATATTTCTTCTTGTTGTCAGCCAGCCATTCCGTGGAAGAATAGACCTTCAACTCACGAAACTTATAGTTTTTTACGTCTGGATATTTATATGATTCGGCCATAAAAAGATTATTGACCATAAACATATCAAAAAAACATCAACTTGGCAATTTTTTGGGTAGAGAGCTGGGGGAATTTATTGGAATTATTTGTGTGGATGACAAATTGGTCGAAATATTATTTTTTAGTTGGCTATTTATTTCTTAGCCACTTAGTCCTTCTTTTAGGCAATAAGGACTATTAAAAACTCCGTATTTTTCAAATTCAATTTCAACCTCAAAAACAACTTCAAAATTCCCACTAATTCGGAAGAAGTCCCTTTAAAACCTAATTGTCATTGCATTATTAAGTAGTTGATTTTTGAATTTGTCATTGCGATTGAGCCTGCCAAGATGGTCAGACAGGGTTGAGGTTGCTTTTGGAATTTTAAAATATATTGACAGATTTATTAAATCAGATTTTGTATTTTCGCCTTATGCCTACTGTTAAATCCACTATTCAATTACTTGTCCAGCCAACGAATAAGAAATACCGTATAAAACCACTTTTTTATGGCCATCCTGAAGTGGTAGCTGACAGATTTGATGAGGGTTTGCGGATGGTTAAGAAACGGATAA
>CAZYAC010000039.1:0-1298 GCA_964645475.1 uncultured Saprospiraceae bacterium
GGAGCAACAAATAGATCGATAATCAAAAGGCTATCACAACCATAAAAGCTGAGCAAAGAATCGGTGTAAGTTCCAGAGGTTTTGATAAATTCTCCATTGATCTCTAAACTGTCACCTTGACAAATCGTTGCATTTTGAGGAAAAGAATATACTTGATTGACCGTCACCGTTACACTGTTTCCTGTGTTTGTACAAGTAGGTGTGGCGTTATCATCGATAGAGACAATTGAATAAGTGGTGGTAGTGGCAGGCGTGACCATAAGCGTATGACCATCATTAATACCATTCAACATGTTTGAAGAACTCCCGTCATCATAGATCACATCAAAAGGACCGTTACCTTCCATATTAAAAGTAAGAATAACCGTTTCACCTCTGCAAATACTAGTATCATTTTCTAAAGTAATCGTTGGAATTGGATTAACCGTAAGGGTAAAATCATCTTCAGCGGAACAGTCTTGCGCATCGGTAACGGTTACCGAATAGGTGGCGGTCGAATCTATAATGATCATTTGAGTATCTTCTCCCGTCGACCACAAGTATGTTGCTCCTGGATTACCTGCGTTTAGCATGTGTGATGCATCACTACAAATGGTTAGGTCCGTCCCTAAATTAACAACTGGCAATGGATTAACTGTAACATTTATAGCATCAGTAGAAGTACATCCATTACTATTGGTTACCGTCACTTCGTAAAGACCAGTAGTCATTACCGTCACTGTTTGACTAATCGAAGCTGGTGACCAGTTGTAAGTCATACCTGCATTTTCGGCATCCAGAACTACAGAACTACCTGTACAGATAAGGGTATCATTACCCAAATCAACTACTGGAAGCAACTGGGTAGAAACTGTAATACTATCTTCCATTGTACAACCATTAACACTAGTGATCGTAACTTTATAAGTTGTCTCTTCGGTGGGTGTAACCGTTCGAATGGCATTAGTTGATCCATCACTCCATTGATAAGAGCAACCTAAAAAAGAAGTAGCATTTATACTTACAGGCTCACCAATACAAGTAGTCGTATCGCGAAGCGATAAATCATAATCACAAGTAAGTTTTATAAACCAATTATCGAAAGACCAGGCTGGACCATTATTGTTTTCTGATTTATCTCCACTAGCATCAGAATTAGAATTCCCGGCTAACAGGATTCCATTATCTGAAGTATAAATTGCGCTGTACATATCATCTAGTTGTGAAGCACCATAAGCGTCATCATAAAATACGACACCTGCATCGCTTAAAAATACAAGATAATAATCCTGTTGACCATTAGATGAGACGGTTTTAGT
>CAZYAC010000039.1:1398-20709 GCA_964645475.1 uncultured Saprospiraceae bacterium
CGCTTAAAAATACAAGATAATAATCCTGTTGACCATTAGATGAGACGGTTTTAGTACCGCTAACTCCAGAACCAGAAAGTCCTCCCAATAAGTAGGTATCTTTCGAATTTTGCTGAATCACTTGTAACTGATCTTTGTCTACTCCTCCTAAAGTCCGATCCCAAAGTTTATTACCAGCATTATCAATTCGAACTACCCAGTAATCATAATCACCAATATTGGCTTCCGTTTTTTCCGGACTGAGATCCGAATTAGAATAACCAGCTAACAGGAAGCCGCCTGCGTTGGATTCTATCACATCGTGAATTTGATCATCAGCGGCACCACCAAATGATTGTTGCCAGATAATATTTCCAGAAGGATCAATTTTTAAGGTCCAAAAATCATTACTTCCCTGAGAAGCTGTAGTTTTGTTACCAGTTGCTCCGGAACCAGAATGTCCAGAGATCAAATAATTACCATCCGAAGTTGCCAATACATCGAAACACCAATCTTGTCCATCACCACCATAAAGATTTTCCCATTGCAAATTTCCGGTGGCATCAATTTTAACGATCCAGTAATCCGAAATTCCATTATTATTTCCAGAAAGGTTTCCAGTCATATCAGAAAAAGAATTTCCAGCCAAAATATAACCACCATCATGGGCAAGTTCTAGATCCCAGAAAAATTCATCTGCTTGTCCTCCAAATGTACGATCCCATTGTTTAACTCCTGCAGCATCCACTTTGATCACCCAATAATCTAGGCTAAACTGATTTATATTTGCCTCTGACTTGTCGCCACTTATGGTAGACTTGGAATATCCACCCATGATATAACCACCGTCCGCGGTTGGTTTGACAGATTGTAATTGATCAATATTATCTCCTCCATAATTTATTTCCCAAAGTAAGTTACCATTAGCATCTAGCTTACCCAGCCAGTAATCACTAAAACCATAACTATTCTGAGAAATATCACCGTTTGCATTGGAAGAAGTGGAGGCACCATAAATAAAACCACCATCTGGAGTCTCAAAAACAGCTCTAACATCTTCAAAGTTGTCCCCACCAATAGTAGTTTCCCACTCAATAGTACTTTGAGCAGAGAGCGTATGATTAGATATACATATGATTAGCCACAACCAGCAGAACGCTAATTGTAAAAACTTGGGAGGCAGCACAGAGTGGCGTAGTGCTACAGGTTTCATGTTGTCGTGTGCGATTATTATAAGAGACAGCAGGAGGGAAAGGGCTATCTTTTTTTAAAATCCAGGGGGCTTAATAAACGTGTGCTGCAAAGTTAAGGGTAACTGTAAAGAGAAGCAATATACTACAAAGGGGTATTTTTTGCATGTTTAAAATATTAATATGAAAAATTTATGTCACAGATTTTATCAAAGAATCCTTCTATTTCCAACATTTAAATAAAGAATAGACCCAAAGAGCTGTCCCATTTTTCTATTTTGCAAAATCCAGGTAAGGAGCAATACGATCAATGAACTCCGGTTTTAGTGCCAACATCTTTTTAAGATCAGTCGAAGCGTCAAAAAATCCATGCTGTTTTCGATAGTTATGAATTGCATTGGCCTGTTTCCAGCTAATATAAGGATGCATTGCCATTTCTTTGGTTGAGGCACTATTAATCTTAAGTTTTCTGAATATATCAGAAGTGCGCAATGCTGGTAAAATAGATTGCTTAACTGAGTCTGGTAGTTCTTTGATTTCTAGAATCTGATCGACAGAAATAAAACCACCTAATTTTTCGCGATAGCCCATGATTTTATCGGCATAATAATTTCCGATACCCCATAATTTTTGCCAGTCTTCAAAATTCGCTTTATTAATATCGGTGATAGGATTTTCTTTCTTTTTAGTTTTTTTCTTATGAAGCTCTATTTTTTCTGGAACGATCCTCTTTTTCTTTATCACCTCCATCCAAGGAAGCAATTGCTCGACCCATTCTTCTTTCATTCCATAGACTTTTTTTAACTCTTCGGGTTGATAGAATTTTCCACCTGCGTTACGAAATTTAATCATCCGATCCACAATTTTTTCGGGCAGACCAAGCATCAATAGTCCTTCCTTTGCGATGGTGTTTGGATCAAATTTCTGGGTAGGTACCTGAATGACTACCGAAGGAGTGGTTAAGATGGGTTGGCTGACGGTTACGGCGGTTAGTTGTTTTTTGGTTGCTTGCTTTGGGTTTGGTGTAAAAATGAGATACGGTAATATACGTTGAAAATCAGATTCAGTCATTCCATAAACTTTTCTTAAATTGTCGGGAGTAGCATAATCACCTCCTTTGCTTCGATAATTTAAAATAGTCTTGACCAATTTAGGAGATAGTCCCAGATGGAGAAATGCCTGTTCGTCCGCAAGATTAGGATCAATTGATTGAGGATTTAAAACAGAAAGATCGATAGATTCTTTTGATGCTATATCTATTTCATCATTTATATCTACTTTCGCCTCAGCCATCAATTGTCTAAATTCCTGAAATTCGTATTTTTCTACGGTTCGAAACTGCCGCATAATTGTTGGTAAAGCCAGAAACAACAGCGCTAATCCAATCAACAACAACATTCCGTTTCGTTCTCTTTTTGTAAAATAAAAATAATCCTTCATTAGATTTTTCATGTATTACTTTTTTAGAAATTTAGTCTACGCTTAAAATAAAGGCTCCTTTTTCTTTGATGTCAATCATTTCATAACCCGCTACAACTGCTTCTTTTTTCCATTCCTCAATTTTTTTAAAATAATTATTGGCCGACAAAATGAATTTCTTCGTCTTAAAATATGCTGCCAATTCTTCTAATTTAACGGGGGTGTTATTTTCCAATAAAATATAATCTACTGTAGGTGGCCTGTGATATTGAGGAAGTTGTTTTCCGTCAACAATTTGAATTTTGATATTCTTGAATTGAATGAGGCGACCATGATAAAAAAATTCTGGACTTCTGTGACGTTCGTCTTTGCTAATGGAATGTATCGTTTGTATACCAGAATTGGTGCGGTAATTTTTAGAAATAAAACCAATATCCGTTTCTGATAAATCTTCATTCTGGATAGACCAACTTACAGAATGATTGATAACATCGATGAGCGTTTTATTTTTATTGGTATGATAAAAAACCAATTCACTTTTATGCTGTGCTTTTATTCCGAAATAAGAAAAATTAACAGAAAATAATAGTAGTAATCCGGCAGATATCAGCAACCACTTAAAACGTTTAGTTTCAATGGCTACTACTACCGCAACAATCATTATGTATAACAAAAATAGCCCAAAAGGACTAATCCAAATTCCAGAAATAATAGCACCAGGTAAATTACTAATTAAGAATATCAGGCCATTCGTAAAATATAATATGGAATAAAGTATTACACCGGGAATAAAGCTTAATTTAGGAACCAATACAACGACAATAAACAAAGTAACCGCAAACATCATAATGATCATTGCTGCCGGAATTACCACCAATCCTGACAACCAAAAGTAAACCGGGAACTGATGAAAATAATATAAGCTAATTGGCAAGGTCATTACCTGTGCAGCAATGGCTACTGAAGTTAATTTCCAAATATAATCGCCTATTCTATTGGCAATATACAGCTGTCCGTAAATCTTCCCCTGAAAATAAACGATCCCCGTCACGGCCAAATAAGACAACTGAAATCCTACTTCAAATAGCATAAAAGGCTGTACGCACAAAAGAAAAAAAGCAGAGGCCGCCAACGTATTATAAATACTGGGATGATGCCGCATCGCTTGTCCTACGATGATAAAACTAAACATCGTCGCTGCTCGCAATACCGAGGGAGAAGCGCCAGTCAAGAACGCAAAAAACCAGACTCCCGCTACCATAATCCAAGTTTTAATCCATACCCAAGTGCTCGATCTAAAAGGGAATAACCCAAGCAAAAATGAGATGCCGACGTAAATTAAACCAACGTGTAATCCTGAAACAGCCAGTACATGCATCGCTCCAGTATTGGCGTATGCTATTCTAGTTGCTGTCTCAAGCAAGTCTTTCTTCCCAAGGATCAACGCAGCCCCTACTGCTAGTTCATTTCTGGTAGGCAGATGATTTTGTAAAATTGTAAATAACTGATCACGCGTACGAATAGAAAAAGTCATTAAGACGTTTCCTTGATCACGAGCTAACAAATGCCAATCTCCTTTTTTTAAATAAGTCTGATAGTGAAAATTCCTATTATTCAAGTACTTTTTTAGATCAAATGCCACCGGATTTAAAGGAGCGGCTATAGGATTGATCTTGCTGGAAAAATAAATTTGATCACCATATCTCAATTGACCTGCCTCTGTGCTTTGTTCCAAATAACTGAGTAGTTTCCCAGAAATAGGTCGTCCTTCTTCTACCCCACTAACGGCATTTATAGTCAGCTCAACACGAAAAGATTTAGCCGTTGCTCGAATATCAGTAACCGTCGCTACCATCTCATTTTGTTCTTTTAAAAAATGATGATAGTGATCACTCTCACGAGACTCATCTGCATGATAGCCCAATGATATTCCCAGTAAAAGGAAAAGAAGGGTAACAAAAAAACCGTAAAAATGTCGATACTTATAATTGCTCCTAAAATAAGTGAAGCCAATTAAAGGAAGGGATAAAAATATAAAAACATAATTCGGTATAGCCATCATCCACAAAGAGGAAAATAGGATACCAAAAATAAGGGGTAGCAGCAAGCGCACGAAAGGATATTCCCGCCAGTTGATCATGTTTTTTTCTCATAGTAGATTTTTGCATAACGCAAAAATCAAAATAAACGATCCTTCGTTGAAAACAACGAAAAATTCTACTTTCGAAGTTATTTACAACTCCGCCCCAATTTAACAATTAAGCTGGAAAAAATTAAAAAAAGATTATTTTTTCTGAAAAGAAGGAAGATTATTTCTCCATCGCCATGATAGCATTAATCTGTAGTCGCATGGCCATATCCATCACTTCTACCAAATTTTCTACCGGTGCATCTGGGTCGGGAGAGATAGTAACATCAAGTTTACCTTTGGCATTTTTCTTTAGGCGACGCAGTCCGGTTTCGAGGTTTCCGGAGCTGATACGTTTCCCATCTAGTTCGTATTTTCCTGAACGAGTAATGGCTACGTCAGGTATTCTTTCGTTTGAAGTACTCGGCGTAGAGCTACTACCAGGCAATTTAAGATTTAAGGCATTAGGTGCCACCAAACTAGAGGTTAACATAAAAAATATTAACAACAGGAATATAATATCTGTCAGGGAAGACATGCTGAATTCGGCACTTACTTTTGATCTTTTTTTTAATCCCATGATTTGATAGTTACCTGATTGAAAGAAATTTTTGAGTACTCGTTATAAAAAGTATTTTAGGATCTGGGTTGAGTTGCGATGATGGCCTTTAATTTTAATTCACTGGCAATCTTCATCAGTTCGTGTACTTTACGTGTCGGAACACCTACTTCGGCTACGATGGTCAGCGTGGCATTATCTCGATTTTCAGATTCCCGAATGGCGCGCTTGATACCGCCTCTCAATCCACTTAATGGGATTTCATTTCCATTTAATAAAAACTTCCCATCTTTTTGAATCGCTACAGCCACATCAGAGGGAGCAACGGTTTTAGAATCTGATTTAGGTAATTCCAGATTATCTACCCGGACAAAATTCGCCGTCAGCATAAAAAATATCAACAGTAAAAAGATGATATCCGTCAGGGAAGACATACTAAATTCGGCACTTACCTTTGATCTTTTTTTTAATCCCATTATTAGGTTTATTGTGGCATCTTCGTAAAAAATCTTACAGCGAATCCCATCAAAATAATAAAATAGAAACTATAAAACAGCCGCGATAAAAGGCAGCTAATAGCTAATGGCCAACAGCCAATAGCTTATTTTATTCCATCGGTTCTTGTAAAAGATCCATAAACTCGGTAGTCGTTCTCTCCATTTCGTAGATTACTTTTTCTACGTTGGCTACTAAAATATTATACCCAACAAAAGCAAAGATACCAATCGCCAGACCGAATGCGGTCGTAACCAAGGCCTGATAGATACCACCCGCCAATACATCTGGCGTTACGTTTTGCTCGGTCGCCATCCGGTAGAAAGCCATAATCATACCCGTCACGGTACCGAAAAACCCAATCATGGGAGCCGCACCAGCAATACTTGCCAAACGAGAGAGGTTTTTTTCTAGTTTAAAAATTTCCAAGTTACCGACGTTTTCAATCGCCGCATCAATATCACGTAGCGGCTTTCCGATTCTTTTTAGACCTTTTTCCACCATTCGGGCAACTGGAGAATCAGTCGTCTGACATAAAGCCTTAGCGGCAGCAATATTTCCGGCAGCAACATTCATGCGGATATTGTTCATAAAGGTTTCGTCAATTTTTCCCGCACGGTTAATCGTAAAGTATCTTTCGGCAAATATATATATCGCAATAAAAGATAAGACCAATAAAATTCCGACAATGATAATTCCTAGAGGTCCTCCTTCTGTAATAATCCCTAATAAACTTTGTGCACCTTCGGCGCCATCTTCAGCTTGGAATAATAAAATTGAGTTGTAAAGCATAGGTTTTTAGTTTTTTACTTAGAAATTGTTTAAACGTCTTGTTTCTCAAATTAATTTTATGAAGTTTTTTAAAAACTTCAACCGATAGAAAAATTCTCTTCTATTAAACGCTAAAATTAAAGATTTTTATCAATAGTCTTATATCTATCTACCATCAATCTTCTTTTCCTGACATTTTGGGAAACATTCACCCCTATTTTTACATTTAACACCTAATAACTTAGCATAAATAACCTTATATTTGTGGTATTTAGCGAAAATTCGCTAAAATTCAATAAAATACTTTCCTAACTAATAATTTAAAACGCTTCACCTATGTCAGAAACAACTGCGCCCGCTGTACCCACAGTCAAAGCATCCAACTCCGATGCCGCGCTACGCTCCCGAAAAATCAAAAAAGTAGCCGTACTTGGCTCCGGGATCATGGGATCCGGAATCGCCTGCCACTTTGCTAATATTGGCCTTGATGTTTTGATGCTAGACATTGTACCTCGAAATTTGGCAGATGACCAAAAAGATAAGCCTGCTGCTCGTAATAAAATGGCCAATGACTCCCTAGCCGCCGCACTAAAATCTAGACCAGCTGCGCTCTACAATAAAAATTTTGCTAGCCGGATTACAACCGGGAATTTCGATGATGATTTTGCCAAAATAGAAGATTGTGACTGGATCATTGAAGTAGTGGTGGAAAGATTAGATATTAAGAAAATCATTTTCGAAAAAGTCGATAAATTCCGTAAAAAAGGTGCACTAGTAAGTTCTAATACTTCTGGTATTCCAATCAACCTCATGGCTGAAGGTCGTAGTGAAGATTTTAGAAAGCATTTTTGCGGTACCCACTTTTTTAATCCTCCTCGTTACCTCCGCTTATTAGAAATCATTCCTACGCCAGATACTGATCCTGCGGTCATTGATTTCTTTATGAATTATGGTGATTTATTTTTAGGAAAACAAACCGTGCTTTGTAAAGACACTCCCGCTTTTATTGCGAATAGAGTTGGGGTTTATGCCATGGCAAAAATATACCAATTAACCGAGGAGTTAGGACTTGATATTGCGACCGTTGACAAACTGACTGGTCCGGCTATCGGTCGTCCTAAGACCGGAACGTTCCGACTGGGAGATTTGGTAGGACTCGATACCGCTGCTAAAGTTATGGCAGGCATCAAGGAGAACTGCCCTAACGATGAACAGGCTAGTGCTTTTAACGCACCGAGTTACATGAATTTTTTATTGGAAAATAAATTTTACGGGAATAAAACCAAAAAAGGATTTTATCAAAAGACCAAAGAGAAAGACGAGAAAGGTCGCCCCGTTATTCTAGGTCTGAATTTGAAAACGCACGAGTATGCGCCTACACAACGACCTAATCTTGCAAGCCTGAAGGATTTAAAACAAATTGAGAATCAGGAAGCAAAAATTAAATTTCTTTTCAATGCCGAAGATGAAGGTGGACAATTGATTCGCCGTTCGCTGCTCGGCCTTTTTGCTTACGTTTCTAATCGTATTCCAGAAATTGCAGATACCTTATACAGTATTGACGATGCGGTTCGTGCAGGATTTGCTTGGGAATATGGTCCCTTCGAATATTGGGATACCGTCGGTGTTGAGGCTGCCGTAGAATTAGCGAAAAAAGAAGGTGAGCAAATCGCTCCTTGGGTAACAGAGATGTTAGCTGCCGGTCATACTAGTTTTTATAAATCAGAAAATGGACAACGAAAGTATTACGACAGTGCCTCTAAATCTTATAAAGCCGTTCCTGGTGGCGAAGCTTTTATCCAATTGGATAATTATCGTGAATTAGCTCCTGTTTATAAAAATGATGAAGTCACTTTACACGATATTGGTGAAGGAGTGCTTTGTTTGGAATTTACAAGCAAGATGAATTCTATTGGAGAAGGTGTACTGCGAGGTATCAATGAAAGTATCCGGATTGCTGAAGAAGATGGCTGGAAAGGATTGGTGATTGGAAATAATGCAACCCACTTTTCAGTAGGTGCCAATTTAATGATGATCGGTATGTTTGCCTTTCAGCAGGAATTTGAAGAACTGAATATGGCGGTTAACCTCTTCCAACAAACCACGATGCGTTGTCGCTATTCTAGCATTCCGGTAGTAGCAGCTACGCAAGGATATGTATTTGGTGGTGGTTGTGAAACCATCATGCACTGTGATGCAGCTATGGTGGCTGCTGAGTCCTACATTGGGTTGGTAGAAGTTGGCGTTGGGTTGATTCCTGGTGGTGGTGGTACCAAAGAATTTGCGGTACGACTTTCTGATAGTATGTACAAAGGAGATGTCATCATTCCTAAATTAATTGAACATACCAAAACCGTAGCGATGGCCAGCGTAAGTACGTCTGCTGCGCAAGCTTATGACATGGGATACCTCGTAAAAGGAAAAGACGAAGTCGTCATGAATACGGATCGTAATATTGCCGAAGCCAAAGCTAAAGTATTAGAACTAGCAGACGGTTATACACAACCATTAGCACGAAAAGATATCAAGGTTTTAGGACGTAATGGATTAGGCGCGCTTTATACTTTTGCCAACGAATTAAAACTCGGTAAATACGCCAGTGACCACGATATAAAAATTGCGAAGAAGATATCTTATGTTCTCTGCGGTGGTGATCTAACTGGACCACAAACCGTTTCTGAACAATATCTACTAGACATCGAACGAGAAGCTTTCTTGAGTCTTTGCGGCGAGCAAAAAACACAGGAAAGAATTCAGCACATGTTACAAACGAATAAGCCGCTGAGAAATTGATGGGGCTGGTTAGCTAGTTAGCTATTGGCCTGTTGGCTTCTCTTCTATCGTAAAAAAAGAAAATTAGATTTTTTTCACGTCAGAAGAAGGCCAACAAGCTAACACCAGCAAATAGCTAACTAGCAAAAAACGTATGCCCCACGTCAGAAGAGGGCCAACAAGCTAACTGGCTAACAAGCCAACCAGCAATTTTTTTACAAAAAAAATTAAAAAAAAATGGACGCATATATTGTAAAAGCATATCGAAGTGCGGTAGGTCGCGCAAAAAAAGGAGGATTTAAAAACTTCCGTTCGGATGATCTAGCCGTAAGAGTAGTAAAACATATGATGGAACAAACTCCTAATTTTGATCCACACTTAATTGACGACGTAATTGTCGGTTGTGCTAATCCAGAAGGCGAGCAAGGCTTTCAGATTGGGCGACAAATTTCTGTTCGTGCACTAGGTAAACCGGTTCCAGGAATGACGGTCAACCGTTACTGTGCCAGTGGATTAGAAACCGTTTCTATTGCGGTAGCAAAAATTAAAGCCGGCATGGGAGAATGTTACCTTGCGGGTGGAACAGAGAGTATGAGTATGATTCCGATGACGGGCTACAAGCTGGCTCCGAGTTATGAAGTCGCAGCCAGTACACCTAACTATTTATCAAGCATGGGAGCGACCGCAGAAGCGGTTTCGGATAAGTATGGAATCACCCGAGAGATGGCAGATGAATTTTCATATAATTCTCACGTAAAAGCTGCTGCTGCAATTGATGGTGGTAAGTTTAAAGACGAAATTGTGCCTATAACTGTCAAAGAAGTTTTTGTGAAAAATGATAAGCGAGTGGAATCCGAACACATAGTAGACACAGACGAAGGATTGAGAAGGAGTACAACCATCGAGGGATTAAGTAAGTTACGTGCGGTATTTAAAACTGGTGGAAAAGTAACGGCAGGAAATTCTTCACAAACTTCTGATGGTGCTGCCTTTTTGCTAGTCATGAGCGAGCGAATGGTGAAAGAATTAAACCTTACGCCGATTGCCCGTTTGGCCTCTTGTTCTGTCGCAGGTGTTGATCCACTATATATGGGCATCGGTCCTTGTGCCGCTATTCCTAAAGCATTGAAACAAGCTGGTTTAAAGTTAGGTGATATTGATGCGATTGAATTGAATGAAGCCTTTGCTGCACAATCATTGGCCGTCATTCAAGAAGCTGGATTAAACCCAGATATTGTGAATGTCAACGGTGGTGCGATTGCACTCGGTCATCCCCTTGGATGTACGGGAGCAAAATTGAGTACGCAGTTATTCAATGAAATGCGCCGTAGCAATCAGAAATATGGTATGGTTACCGCTTGTGTTGGTGGTGGTCAGGGTATCGCAGGAATTTATGAGTTATTGAATTAAGTAACATCATATTTTCTTTTTATACGCAAATAAATTAAATAGAATAATAGAACAGCTGATCATTTTTGGTCGGCTGTTTTATGTTTTTGGACAATTTTTGGTTTCATGTCATAAAGCAGAATTTCAGCTTTCATTTTTTTCTTATATTTACTGTGAAACATTTTCAATAGATTTGTTTAATAACTGCCCGTTATAAACCGACCTAACATGCAAAAAATAATTTTAACTACGATTTTTATTGGTCTCGGGCTTTGCTGTACCCTACCCCTCACCGCACAAGTAAATATTCTTTACGAAGAAAATTTTTCGGGTCCTGGTTTTCCGGATGGTTGGACGACCAGTGATTTATCACCACAAGAAGTCTTGTGGACTTGGTGCATAAATCCGGATATGGGACGACTAAACGAAGGATGTCCAAAAATTTGGGATGATACAACAACCAATTTACAAATCCCTTTTGCTGCGACTAGTGCTGAAAATGGTTTTTTAACGCTGGATTCTGACTTTTATTCAGGAATCAGTCAGCCACATAGAAGTCAGCTAACCTCGCCGGCTTTTGACTTCAGTGAGGAAGGTATAGTGTGGGTGAAATTTGAAACGCATTTGGGTGCTTTTAATATTACTCCAAATAACAACGCTATTTTACGAGTGAGTAATAATAATTTCTCTTCATTCGAAACCTACAATTGTTTTCCAGAATTTCCAGAAACGCCACAAGGAGTAAACATCATTCCCCGCTGGTCTGACAACCCCAAAACAATTTACTTCAACGTGTCAGAAGTAGCGGCAAATCAATCTTCCGTTACTTTTCAATGGCTGTGGATAGGACAAGAGGAATTCCATTGGAGTATCGATGATTTTCAGGTGAGCAGTAATGACCCTCGACCCGAAGTCGATCTAGTTTTAAAGAAAAAAGACTTTCTTATTCCCGAGAATGCTATTATTCCTCTTTTTGAAATATCTCCGATATTATTGGGAGCAAAAATGACCAATCAAGGAAGTCAGCCTCAATTAGATACTAAATTGGCCATATCTATTCTTAATGATAACAATGAATTTATTTTTAGAGATACTTTAGAACAAGAAACACTTGCCGTAGACCAAGAAAGTGATTGGCTGGTGCTTAATACTTTTACACCACCTAACACCCCAGGTATTTACCGCGGAATTTACACCATCATACCTACTAGTCCCGATGCAACGCCTGAGAATAATAGTCAAACCTTTACTTTTGAAATATCAGAAAACATACTTGCCAAAGAACGCCAAGTTACACCTATGCGCAATACGGCCCCACTAAATGAGGAATGGGGGAATCTAGAACCACATAGCTGGGCTTGGGGGAATTATTTTTTTATTAAAAATGGCCAAAACCAAGTAGCGACTTCTGCCATTTTCAGTATTAGAAACGCAGATGTTCTAGGAGGAAAGCGCCTTAATTTGACCTTATCTGAATGGACTGATGTTGATGGTAATAACTTGGCAGAAGCCAGTGAGCGTACTCCAATAGCTTTTGGAGAATATTTCATTCTCGGAACAGAACCCGGTGATGGGTTTATCTCCGTTCCACTTGAAGGTTTTCCTGGCACAGCAGATTTAAAAAACAATCAGGCCTATATACTAATGTTAGAATACCTGGCGGATAATGAGCAAGATTTATTTATCAACTTTAGCGATGAACAGAATTACAAAACAACCCTAGATTTTCTGGAAGCATCCGGTACAAAACATTTCGCCTCAATGCTAGGAATTGGGAATCCTATTAATGGAGAGACCTATTCAAGTCTTGCTTTTGGCTTTGATCGTATCCCTATCGTTCGGTTAGAAACGCAAGAAACAGTTGACGTAGAAAATCTTTTACCTGAAAAATTCAAGGTGGAAATTTCTCCTAATCCTACCGCTAAAGATATTGGTGTTGATTTTGATTTTCCAGAATTAGTACCATCGGTTACCCTTAATTTGTATACCCAATCTGGAAAATTATTAATCACTGAAGAACTAGTTTCAGTCCAGAATGAACGCAAAATTATTGCTGGAAATAAATTACCTTCTGGTATTTATTATCTTGAAATAAAGACAGAGATCGGGAGACGAACTATGCGGGTACTGAAAGTTAATTAAGCACTTGTCTAAATTTATTAGATTTCATTCTAAAAATAATGCACTAAATTTAGTTGGAAAAATCTTTCCGAAGCATCATTATTAGTGGAAGCAGCGTCATCGTTCGCACCAACGCTAGCATTTAACTGCTCGCTATACGCCAACTCAAGTCCGGTACGAGGGTTTAAATAATAACCGACGCCAAAATTTAAGCGAAAATCATCTAAACGATCTGAGAAGGAATTCTTATCCGCACTAAAAAATTCACTACTAGGGTCACCAAAAGAGGAGGCATCTTTTAATTTATTTAATCGATACGCCCAACTCATTCCAAGGGCTAATCGTAGTTTGCCCGTAGGTCGAAAAATTACCGATAAAGGAACCGTCAACTGATAATCAGGCATATCTGCATTAATAGTATTGGCTACTTCTTGGAGTTCAGAAACAGATCTAGGTATAGAATCTGGATCTGAGTTATTAATAGGAGCTCCTAGGTAAAGACCATCATCAAGGGTTAATCTTTCAGCAGCATCATTATTTTTATTTAAGAATGCTAATTGTCTAGCTCGAAATCCAAGACCAGTTTCGACGGCCCATTTAGCTCCTAATTTTCTTTCTAATCTCATTCCTGCTTCTAGCCCATTGCCTGTTGTACCGGAAACAATAGTTCCCACATAAACTCCGGTTCGCCACTTTTTATTTTTTGGTAAATCAATATCATTGTCAATTGAAAAAACAGTGTTAGCTGTTGGCAAATTCGTCAAACCTAAAGTGGGTAATTCTGCGATAGGAATAGAAACATCAGCAACCGTATGATCAGTTGATTTGGCCATTGCTGTGGCAGCAACAGGCGTTAATTCTAAAGATAAATTATCGGGATTAAAGGCGATCGGTGTATTATCAAGTGTTGGTTTTTCGGCTATTTCATTTTCAATGATATTCTTATGAATATGAATAGATATCTGCTCTTTTGGGCTCGTTCTAGCAATCGAGTTCTGACTAGTTAGAGAAGAAGAATTTGTCGATTGTTGATCTATGGTAGTTTTAGAATTATAGGCAATATTATTATTAGGAGTTAAAATTGGATTTTCTTCTTTATGAAATTGGGTAGCGGCAATGTCGGTTTCCCCGCCGTTATTGATAAGTTCTTTAGCGGCCATCGGGAAAGACTCATGTTTTTGTAGTCCCCACATTACGGAGAGACCACCCACAAATCCTATTACGAGGATGGCGGCAATAGATAACCAGCCGATGCGCCGTTCTTTCTTTTCGACGGGCATTTCCTGATCCAAGATTTCTGCCATATTTTTCCAGGCAGATTCCATGAATTGCTGATCGATTGCTTGTTGATTTCTTTGTTTACCCAACATGACTTTGGTAGTTATTACTTTTTTTTAATAGCGTTTTAAGTTTTTCTCGGGCGGCATTTAAATGCCATTTGGAAGTACCAACGCTTATATTTTCTCGTTCGCCTATTTCAGCATGTGATAGTCCTTCGATGGCGTATAGGCGGAAAACATTTTGAGTAGCGGGCGGTAGTAAGTCCACCATTTTCATAATATCTTCTGCATACATCTTGCTCAAAGGCTCATCCCGAACTTGCGCGTCTCGTTCTTCAAAAACGAGAAACTGCAAATAGCGGGAATTTTTCTTATAGTAATCAGATAAACAGTGGTACACTACTCTTCTGATCCATCCTTCTAGAGAGCCACTAAAAGTGAAAGTGTCCAGCTTTTTGAATACTTTCAAAAAACCTATATTGACAATTTCCATGGCCGTTTCTCGATCGGAAGTATGTCTCATACACATACCGATCATCGTCTGAAAATGTTGTTTGTACAACATTTCCTGACATCGTCGATCGTTGCGGATACAACCTTCGACGATTTCTTTTTCAGTATAGGTTTTTCTTCCAAACATGTGTAACAGTCTTTACCTGCTTTTAGTTAAAGTCTTCAAAATTTGTCTAAAATAGATATTTAAACAATTTTTCTACCTAAAGATAAAAAATCTCAGGCCTTTTTAGCTTTATATTTTCGCCGTTAAGCTCTTTATCGGCGATTTTAAGCTATAAAAGATGGCAAAAGCCGCTGATATTAAGAAAGACAGCAAATTTTCCAAAACGGTTGGGTCGATGAGTCAAAAAAGTAGAAAAAAGGGAATTAGACATCTATTTTAGAACAATTCTTGATCTAAGCGATTTTTAAACAGTTCGTCTAAAGTCTCCAATAATAGCTCTAAATGTTCGCCACGACTAACTTCGCGGTTGATTTTGAGACGAGTATCTGTGAGATGTTCAGGCTTGATGATGCGTTGTGCTTTTTTATAGAATTTTTGCCGGTGAATCTCCGGAGGAATGGATATTTCGTCAGCAGCTAATTGCACCCAATATTTAAAGCTGAGTTTATCATTCATTTCAAACTCCTGAAAACCAGGTTCATTTTCCAAAAATAAAATAGGACAATCACCTTTTAGCGTAAAAATGAGACCGTAGAGTACGTCTCCTTTCTCCAGTGGCTTGTTGGTTGGATAATTTTCCAACACCAAATTTTCAGATAAGACATATTCGTGGGCCGGAGTCATTTCACCCGTTTTACTGTCTTTAACTGGAATTAGCCGCTCATACCAATCTTTACGATACCAAACTCCCTCTACGGTGTACTGATATGATTTGGCTTCAAAAAATGATTTATAAAAATCTATAATTGGCACCAAGTTGGGTCCAAAAATGCCTAAGCGGGCAGTATTTCCAGCATCATTGGAAGATAGAAATAATTCAAGTTTAGATGTCCAAAAGTCTGCTTCCCAAAGTTTAAGTCCTTCCCGTAGCGCTACTTGAGCGGGTTCCATGTCCATCTTAATTAATGCTAAATTCAATTCTATTTTTTCAATCCTAGCTTTTAGCTGTAAAAACGTTTCTTTGATTTTATAGAGTTCTGTATAGGTACGCGTATGTTCAGGATTTTTCCAAAATTTTTCTTTCATCCTCCTTTTCATTCCTTCAAATTGCTCAATTCGGGCCAGTAGATGCACATATACCCGACCTCCCATCAGTCGATATATCTGCCGACGCAAGTTGCTAGCAAAGTCAGCATCATTAATTTTATTTAATTCTTCTACCCATAAATCCAACGCCATCTCATCACTTTCAATTTCAAACCGAATACCGTGTTCCTTATCAGCAGATAAACGAGCCACCGTTTGGTTCGCAAAATCGAGCAGGTTTATTTGTCGACTTAATGGAATGATTAACTCCTCGCGAATCGCACGCTGAAGATAGCGAGCACCGTATCGACGATCATATCCTCTTACTCCTAAAAAATCAAATACCGTATCGTCAAGATCAATCGTTAAATTTCTAAATTTTATACCTTCCCGTTCCTTGAGTTTTGCTATTTCTCTTTTGACAATTCGAGCGATAGTAGATTGTGACAATGGACTAAAGGGAGTGATTCGATCAATACGATTATACAATTCTGGACGGAATTTTTGTTGTACGGCAAATTCAAAATGCCGAGCTATCTCATCTGCATCAATGGTAGATTTCCAACTAATGCGGTGATCTTGCAAATTGGCCGCACCAATATTGGAGGTCATAATAATAATGGTACTACAAAAATTCACCACTTTTCCTTGACTGTCGGTCAATCTTCCTTCGTCCAGTATTTGTAATAATAAATCTTGAAATCCGCGATGTGCTTTTTCTATTTCATCAAATAATAAAACAGAAAAAGGCGCTCGTCGAACCGCCGAAGTTAACAATCCATCAGAAAAAAAAGAACTGCCCAACAATCGGGAGACCGCCATTGGATGTGCATATTCACTCATATCAAAACGAATCATTCGATCTTCGTGTCCAAACATAAATTTACTAAGCACTTTTGCCAGCTCCGTTTTTCCGACTCCCGTTGGTCCTACAAATAAATAGGAAGCAATGGGTTTACCGCTAAAACTCAAACTTGTTTTAACTGTGGCCAGCATGTTGAGCACATTATCTACCGCGAGTTCCTGTCCAGAAATTGCTTGATTAAAATCTTTTTTTATTTTTTCGAGTGGCAATGGAATTTCTGGATCAATCATAAAAAGTGGCAATCCAGATTCCTGCGAAAAACGCCGGATCACAACAGATCTAGTAATTTTAGTAAGCGCTAATTTTTCTGTTTGTGTATCAAGGAGGAGGGATTCTAAAAAACGAATAGGCCGACCAGGCATTCCCGAATAGGGAGAGAAACGACGGCTTAGACGGATGATTTCTTCGATAGCCGATCGCTCAATCTTTATTTTTTTTCGTTTGGCAATGGACTGAACTTTTCCGATGATTATTTTCTCCAAATTTTTGGTAGGTTCTTCCAATCGGATGATTTGAAATAGTGATAAAAAATTAGGCGCTCTAAGTTCGATACGACTTAATTCTTCGGGCGTACATTCTGTTAATATCGAAATTTTACCTTGACCAAGGTAAGTCTGTAGTGCATCGGCCATACTCGTTTCGCTGCCTTCGTATTGTCCCACCTCAAATAATTCTGTCAAATTTTGAATAAACAAAAAATCATCGGAGGTGATGAGTTGCTGACAGAGATAACCGAAATTTTCTTCCCAACCTGTATCTTCTGTTAATTCCCGAATCATCCGAGAGGCGTTGGTTTCCCAAATGGTTGTTTCTGCTCCGACCATACCAAATCGACGCGCTAGTTCAAGTATCAGAGCAGACTTTCCGACTCCTGATTCTCCGACTAATAAAACACTCGAATTAAACTCATTTTGAACAGCACGACTAAGGCTGTCTAGTTCTTTGTCACGATGCCAAGTTTCTTGTTCTGTTATCCTTAATGGAAATGCTAATCTAGCAAGCCAATTAATTTCTTTGGCATCTCGGACCTGCTCCTGTTCTGCCAGGGAGTAAACCTTGTATTGCACATCTTCTCTTAATAATTCTATTTCTTCAAACCAGATAGTAGACGCAATTTTTTCAACGGCCTTTAGTCTTTTATCTCGGATAAAAGAGAGTCGGATGGCTTCTTCGAGTTGCGTTTCTAATTCTTCAAATTCGACTGCCATGGCTTCTACCCCAAGATTCGGCACGGTAGCCCAGAATCCGTGCGCAGTTTGTTTCCAATAATAAAAAAAATCCAACGAAAAATTGGGATAAGTAACTTGATCCTTGGCCTGATTAAATTCCAAAGATATTTCGGCTTTAAAATAATCTGCATAATCCGCTTCCTTAATCAAGGCTAGATAATCAGAACGATCAATAAATATTTTTTGAAATTGCTCGGCGTATTTTCCAGCAAGTATTTCGGGAGAGGTGCCTAGATGCAAGACATCTAAATCACGTAGCGGTAGAAGGAGTTCGTTTCCGCCGTGAAATTTTAGTTTGAACGCCAAAAAAGGGATGGTAAAAAAAGTGGGCATTTTTTTAAAATGAAAGTAGTGGGATTTGGGGAAAAGAACAAATTTTATGGATTGTTTATTCTATTTAAAGTCAGAAGAATGTATTACCATTTAATTTTCTTATTCTCCATCCACCATGATCAACTCCGTCAAAATTCTTCCACCTTTTAATTCCAATGACAATACATACATCCCTTCCGGAAAGTCTGCTACAGACATTTCCATTTGGGTAGGATCATGGCTAAGTTGGTGGGCCACTGCTTGTCCATTCAAGTCATACAATTTTACCTGCTCAATCGGATGATCTACCGAAGAGGTGATCTGCAAAATATCCGTGGCAGGATTGGGGAATATCTTTATATCTAATAATGAAAGATCAATATCTGTCTCTACACTTGTCACTAAGTCATCACACTCAGCCGTCCCAAAACAGCCGTGTTCGTTAACACGCATAAACCACACCTCATTAAAACTACCTTGTGCGCCCGTCATTCCCAATAGCAATAAATCGCCATTGTCCAATTCAATCATATTGCGGATAAATCTTCGATCGTTTGGTTCTGGATAATCGGGATGATAATATTGTTTGGTCCAGATGGTATCGCCTTGATTATTAAACTTAGTTACTACTCCGTAACGTTCTATGGGTATTTCGTTGTCAAGATGGGCTCCCGTCAAAAAGAAATAATCTCCTTTCCCTGCAGTTACATTACCGCGCTCGAATTGCTCTACATTTGGATATTCAATATATTTATAAAATAAAAAATTACCATCTGCGTCATACCAGTCCATTCTTACTGGAAAAGGATTGTAAACACTACCATATTCAAAATCATCAAATTTATCTACTTCGTATAATTGGAGAAGGTTGCCGTTGGAGAGTTCGGCTAAATCTGCTATTACTGCTCCATTCGGTATTTTTTCCATTCCTGATATTTCCCAAATAATACTACCAAGGTTGTCGATTTTTGTCAATTGACTTTTTAAATCTCCAACAAAAATTTGGTTTTGCGTTATTGCGGATAGTAATAAATTATTATCCGAAGAAACAACAGATTGAGTAGTATAAGTATAATAACTAGTGTTGTTGTAATTTC
>CAZYAC010000040.1:0-20353 GCA_964645475.1 uncultured Saprospiraceae bacterium
TTGCAGCTACGGTAACTATCACAGAACCTGAGGTATTAAGTGGATTATTAAACATTGATAATATCACTTGTAGTGGTAATAACACCGGGCAGATTACGCTTTCAGTTTCTGGAGGAACAGCACCTTATGTTTACAATTGGAGTAATGGAGAGACTACCCGTAACCTGAGCAATCAGGGATCAGGTGATTATAGTGTTACTATTACGGATGCAAAAGGATGTGCTACTGAACTTTCTGGAGAGATCCTGGAAACTGCAGAATTAGAAATCGAAACACAGAGAACTGAAAATGTAACTTGTTCAGGTAATGATAATGGATTAATAGATATCACGGTTGTTGGTGGTACCGCTCCTTACACTTTTAACTGGAGCACAGGTGCTAACAGTGAGGATATTTCTAATCTAAGTGCTGGAAACTACCAAGTAACAGTTACAGACGCAATGGGATGTGAAGGTTTTTATGAAAACGTAATCAATGAGCCAACTGGACTTGAATGTAAGGCTACCATTTTGACAAATCCCACAACTCGGGGTGGATCAGATGCTAGCTTAATAGCTTCTGCCTTAGGAGGTACAGCACCATATAGATACTTATGGAGCACACAGCAAACTACTGCAGAGATTAGTAACCTAAGCGCAGGTACTTATCAGGTAACGGTTATGGACGACAACGGATGTCTATGTGAAACAACTATCGAAATTAACGATCCTGCCAAAGTCGGTGACTATGTTTGGGAAGACTTAAACGGAGATGGTATTCAGGATGATAACGAGCTAGGTATTCCTAATGTGGAAGTTACCTTGACCGGAGTTGATACTGATGGTAATAATGTAACCTTAACGACGACAACCGACACAAATGGTCAATATGACTTCGACGGTTTGTTGCCAGGAACTTATAAAATTAGTTTTGAGACACCTGCAAATTTTGCTTCAACAACTGCTAACGTAGGGAACGACGACGACGATAGTGACGCATTGAACGGTATGACACCCGATTTCACCATCAATTATGGAGACGAAGATTTAAGTTTTGACGCAGGGTTTTATAATCCGGTTAATATTGGAAACTTCGTATGGTTTGATGCCAATAACAATGGTATTCAAGATGTCGACGAAGCAGGAGTTAATGGCGTGATTGTTAACTTATATGATTTGGGACCAGATCAAACTTTCGGAACTAATGACGATGTTCTAGTTGGAACGCAAACTACTCAGACTACTAACGATACCGACGGAAACTACCAGTTTACTAATGTAGCACCTGGTAAATACGTTGTGAATTTTGATTTAACCGATTTATCAGTTGATTACGAGTTTACTGCGCCTGGAGCAAGTGGAGATAATGTGGATAGCAATGCAGATCAGGTGACTGGAGGGACAGAAACTATTATGGTGATGTCTGGTCAGACAGATGACAATAGTATTGATGCCGGTTTAGTCTTAGCTTGTGATGTAACAGCAGCGTTTACAACTCAACAGGAATTCTGTGAAGATGAATTAGCTCAGTTTACTGCAGAAGATGCAGGTGCTGGAGCAACCTATGAATGGGTATTCTTTAACGGACCTAGTAGTGCTTCTACCTTTATCGGAACCAGAAGTGGTCACGACATACCATTCCGTTTTACCTCTCCAGGTGAGAAGTTTGTAAAACTAGTGGTTACATTACCTAACGGCTGTCAGGCAACGGAAGAACGAGTACTCAGTGTTGGAGGCAACATTACCAGTGGAGGAACAATTGGCTCAGATGAGGAAAATTGTGGGGCATTTGATCCTGCAATCATAACCAACATCAGCAGTCCTACTGGCGGTAATGGCAACTTTGAATTCCTTTGGATGAGAAGTAACCAACCTACTCCACCTACCAGTATTCAAGACCCCGCCTGGGAAATAATTCCTGGTGCAAATGGATTGGATTATGATCCTGGAATGATAGAAGAAACTACTTATTTTATTCGCTGTAGTCGTATGGAATACTGTACGGATTATCTCGGAGAATCAAATGTAGTTGTAAAATCTGTTTCTGGAGATATTGTTTCTGAATTTAGTACAGATGATTACATTTGCTGGAAGAGACCAATCGAATTCATTGCTGATTTGCAAGAGTCAGGTGCTACGTACCAATGGGTGATCTTCAGAGGAGTAGACCAAACGGGTACTTATCTAGGAGCCAGAGAAGGTGCTGCGATGGAATTCACTTTCAATCAAGCAGGTGCGCATTATGTGCAATTAGAAGTTAGTTTACCAAACGGTTGTTCCGGAACATACGGGGAAGAAATCTTTGTAGATGGATACTCAAGAATTTGTGGTGACAGTATAAACCTAGCGGTTGTAACCGCACTGAATTTTGATGCTCAACCTAAAGATGATGGTACTGTATTATTAACTTGGGAAATATCTAACGAACCGACTAACGTTCAATACACAGTAGAACATTCTACTGGTGAAGATGATTTCGAAGCTATTGGAAATGTAAAAGGTGACCTTTCTGAGAATTATGAATTCGTGGATGATGCACCAATGTTTGGAATTAATTATTACCGTCTAAAATATATTTATGCAGATGGCACGATTGATTTCTCTGACATACGACAAGTCGTCATGAGATTTAATGATAAGCAGAAGGTTAACGTTTTCCCTAATCCAACGCAAGATATAACGCGTCTGAGATTAGCAGAACCTGATACTGAGGATATTACGATTGAACTGATTAACGGTCAGGGAATCACGCTAGAAAAAGTAATGCTTCCGGCAGGCGAGACGGATGTTGAATTCGATCTTACTTTGTATGAAAGTGGACATTACTTTATTTACATGCAGAAAAAAGGTAAAAAATCACTTTTAAGTCGCGTTATGAAAATAAACGACTAAGGAATTTACTTAAGTTTTTACTACTTAGAAGGATCGCCTAACGGCGGTCCTTTTTTATTTCAATTCCTTCACATAGATAAAAATCTATATGGTATCGTATTTGTTAATGTTATCTTATACTTTATATATCATCTCCACTTATTACTGTCCCCTTCACTGACCTCCTCTGACGCTACCTACATGTACTGATTATTGACACTCCTGAAAAATTACCTTTTTATATTGCCATGAATTAAACCATCCTAAATGAAAAGACGTCAACAACAAGTTGGTATTTACCAACCAAAAAGACGAAACTTTCTTACCAGATTTTTTACTTACAACTTACTATTTACTCTCTTCTTTTTCACCTCATTTGAGGCTTATTCACAAAATATTCTCTTTAATCGGACCATTGGTCAGACGGATCACTGTAATGGTGTTACGGTTTATTCTTTTTATTTAAATCTGGATAACACGACCACCGAAGAAAAACTCTACCAAATCCAAAATGGAAATATGGTGGAGTATGATGATGGAACGGCTCACCTGACAGGTACCGCTATTAATAATGTTCATCCCACACGATCGTGGGATTTTGACGTAGTTTTAGCTGGTCGTACTTTTAATTCTCCAGCTGGTAGTCCCAAGGATCACAACTGTCAACCTACGATAACGGATGATTGGTATTACTACACCAGTGTCAATGGCTCTTTCCACGGAGGAGGCGACTTTGCTGGTGCAGAGATCAGCATTGATCGTAGAGGACCAGCTTTTCAAATGGGAACAGGTGCTAACGTTCGTGAGATCAACACAAAATTTGATGGTTGTGGATGGCACCACTTAAACTTCGATAGTCAGCCTAACAACGGTATAACACTTTCGGGACCTGATGGCGATTTTAATTTCTCCGTTTCTGGTGTTCCAATGACGGAGGACCAAAGTTGCGGTGGAACTATTTCTAATTTCACTCTAACTAATGGAGCAGAAGACTTAATCCTTACGGATGGTGGAGTTTATACAGTCAGTGAGCTTCCTTCAGGAGCAGAATTATTGGCGGAAGTAAACGGCCCACATGGAAGTTTAAAATTTGATGTAAGTGGAACATTAAATACTCAAAACGATTTACCATATAGTTTTAGTTGGAATCCAACTGCAGGTAGTTATACTATCTACGCTCAGTTATTTTCAGAAGATGATCTAGCAGGTACTAGTTGTGATGACGAAATAATTACTATCACGATTGTACCCGATCTGGTTACACCACCAGCTATGATCGTTTCATTGGGAGACGATGTACAATTTTGTGAAGGTGATACGATTTCACTTTCACCGAATGTAGGTAATCACTCTGATTGCGAAATATTCTGTGCAGCAGTTGGCAACGAGTTAATTGCTCAATATGATATGAATGATTGTGCAGCGTTCTCTAATGATAACTCTACTTATGTTTACACGGAATTTGACGCAGCGGTCAACTCGCTAAATTGTGCAGAAATTTCTACCAGTAAAATATATAAATTCCAAGGAAAACACTCTTGTACAGATGATAACGACACTCAAAATGCAGGAGATGCAATTTGTGTTGGCATGCCTGATATAAATAGTTTTGAAGCAAACCATAGAAAATCAGTTCGATTTGATGTAACAGTAGATCCTACTAACGGTCACGCCGGTTTGACTGGTTTAAGCTTCCGTGAATTGGCTCCTGAAAACTACTTATGGTCTGCAGAAGGATTAACTGATAATACTGGCCTAAATAATTACCCAACTAAATTTGGTATTCGGATTTTAAAATCAGGGGTAGAAATTTTCCTTTCGGAAGATATACCGACTTCTCAAAATTGGGAAACACAGTCTTTTGACTTTAGTGGATTGAATGATTTTACAGTTTCAGACATTACCACTTTTACCGTTGAATTGCTTGCCTATGATTTAGTTGGTAACAATTCCGCCGTATCAGCTTGGGACATTGATGATCTGAAAGTATTCGGAGGTTGTTGTACACCGAATATCGTAAATGATCTTAGCTACGCTTGGTCCAACGGATCTACAGGAGAAAGCTTGGAAGTTACTTCTGCCGGAACATACCTGGTAACGGTAACTGATTGTGCCGGTTTGACAGCTGAAGATGAAATCATTGTTACTTCTACTACTATTAATGCTTCTTTAACAGCAACAAATGTTAGCTGTCAAAACGGTACTGATGGAACGGTAACATCAACAATTAGTGAAGGACAAGCACCTTATTCTTTCCTTTGGAATAATGGAGCAACTACTGAAAATTTAACAGCAGTTACTGCTGGCAATTATACCGTAACTATTACCGATGCGAATGGTTGCGAATATATTGATAATATTGAAATAACGGAGCCAGAACAAATAGTTGTTGCTGAGTTAATTTCTAACTTAAATTGTAATGATGACCAAACAGGTAATATTGATCTTACGGTCATAGGAGGAACACTTCCCTACGCTTTCAACTGGAGCAATGGTGCAACGACCGAAGATTTATCTGGGCTTTCCGCAGGCAACTACGAAGTAAATATTCTTGATGCAAATGGTTGTGTTTTATCTGTTAATTATACGGTAACAGAACCAACTGAATTAGAAATTACAGGAACCGCTACTTCGGCATTATGTGCTGGAGATGAGAATGGTAGTGTTTCAGTATCAGCTATTGGAGGAACTGCTGCTTACCAGTATTTATGGAGCAATGGTGCGACTGGAGAAAGTCAAACTGGATTAGCGGCTGGTAATTATACCGTAACCGTTTTTGATAGTAATAATTGTCAAAACAGTATGGCACTGACTATCGAAGATCCTGCTGCATTAAATGCAACTATTAATTTAACGGAAGAAATAGCTTGTGCAGATGGATCCAATGCAAGCCTAGAAGTGATTGCAAACGGAGGGACAGGAATCTATTCTTATCAGTGGAGTAACGGTGAAACTACTAGTTCAGTGAATGGATTAGGGGCCGGTACTTATATGGTAACTATTATTGACGAAAATCAGTGTTTTATAACGGAATCAATTACCATAGCGGCACCAGAAGCAATTAGTCTGAATTTAGATTTAGTAGAAAATGCTACTTGCAATGGCGATCAAAATGGTCTTATTGAAACGACCACTACCGGTGGCACTGAACCCTACTCTTTTCTTTGGAGTAATGGTGCGACTACCGCAAACCTAGATGGTTTAGGTGCTGGCACTTATTCTTTAACAGTAAGTGATAATAACGGTTGTACAACTGAAATCAGTACCTCGATTACCGAACCAACAGCTTTGGCGATTGTCGAAGGAGATATTGTAAATGTAAATTGTATGGGTGCTGCGACTGGTAGTGTTTATCTGATCGTGGAAGGTGGAGCTACACCTTATACTTTCAACTGGAGTGATGGTTCTATCAACCAAGACCTAAATAATGTTGCGGCTGGAAATTATTCCGTAACTATTACTGATGTAGCAGGATGTAGTGCAATCGAAAGTTATACCATTAATGATGGAGATGCTTTTGAAATCGAATCATTCGATTATTCACAATCTGTTAGCTGTGCAGGAAGTACAGATGGATTTGCAAGTTTTATCGTAACCGCAGGTCAGTCAATTGACGAAGTAATTTGGAGCAACGGAAGTACTGACGAAAGTCTCGTTGGCTTAGCCGCTGGAACTTATTCAGTTACTGTTACCAGTTTCGCAGGTTGTGAAGCTGTTGGCAGCATTGAAATTACTGAACCAGCTATGCTCAACGCACAAGCTTCCGAAACCAGCATCTTAGCTTGTCATGATAGTCAAGATGGTACTGCGCAAATTTCCGTTATAGGTGGTACTGCACCTTATACTTTTAGTTGGAGCAATGGCACAACTGAAGCAATCGCTAGCGGTTTAGCTTCGGATACCTATGGTTATACAGTGACCGATGCTAATAATTGTCAAGTAAACGGAGAGGTCACCCTGACTGCCCCAGAACCAGTAGTAATAGAATTAATCGAAAAAACGGATGCTAATTGTAATGGTGGAAACGAAGGAAGTATAACTGTGGCCGCCAGTGGTGGAACAGCACCTTTTTTCTACCAGTGGAGTAACGGCGAATTAACTGAAAGCATAGACAATTTAGTTGCCGGCGCTTATAGCTTAACGGTAACAGATGCCAATGCTTGTAGTGCTCAACTATCGGTTCTAATCGATGAACCTACCTTAACAACTGCTACCATCGAGGTAACCAACGCTACTTGTTTTGGGGAACAGAATGGTACGGCTTTAGTAACGGTAGATGGTGGTATTGCACCTTATGCTTTTAACTGGAGTAACGGAGTTGATACAGAAGATCAGACAGATTTATTAGCTGGCAATTACGAAGGAACTATTACCGACGCAAATGGTTGTTCTATTAATGTAAATTTTGAAATCACCGAACCAGCAGCAATTGAGATCACCGTTGATCCAACCATGCCAACTTGTAATACAGGAAGCGAGGGAAGTATTGACATCACCGTAAATGGTGGTACAGGTATTTTCACTTACCAATGGAGTAACGGAGAAACAACTGAAGATCTTGCAAACCTTACTGCTGGCATTTACGATGTAATTGCCACAGATGAAAATGGATGTAACTCGACAACATCTGTAGAAATTATTGATCCAGCAGCCTTGTCTTTAACAGCAAGTACCAATAACATTGATTGTGAAGGAAACAACAACGGATTGATCAATGTAATTATGAACGGTGGAGTCGCCCCTTACCAATACAATTGGTCTAACGGCGAGACTACCGCAACTATAGAAAATTTAGCTGCTGATATTTACGAAGTAACTGTTGTTGATGCGAACGGATGTTCTGCAAACGCAGCTTATGAAATCACTGAACCACTGGCATTAACTGCTACAACTGAAGTTAGTCATGTACGATGTCATACAGGTGATGATGGATTGATTGAAATAATTGCTACTGGTGGTAATACACCATACGCTTACCAGTGGAGTAATGGTAATAATCTGTCTATTAACGAAGATGTTACTGCTGGTATTTACAGTGTTACTGTTTATGATGCTAATCAATGTAGCTTTACTACAACGGTAACAGTAGAAGAGCCAACGGCTTTAAATCCCTTTCTCTTTTATAACACAGATGCAGATTGTTTTGAAGGAAATAACGGAGCAATAGACGCCGGAGCGAACGGAGGTGTAGCACCTTATACCTACCATTGGAGCAACGGAGAAACAACTAGCGCAATTGAGAATTTGATAGCAGGTGAATACGACCTAACGGTTACGGATGCTAACAATTGTACCCAAACATTGAGCGCTACGATTGGACAACCTGAAGAGATTGAAATCAATGTATTCAGTATTAGAAGTCCAAAATGTTTTGGAGGAATAGATGGATCAGCTCGTGTTTTCGTAGATGGTGGAAATGCACCTTATACGGTAGCTTGGGATAACGGACAAACCGGTACTTCAGTAGTAAGTTTAGACGCAGGAAATCATACGCTGACTATTACTGATGCCAGCGGATGTATTAAGACAGGAAGTTTTGATGTAACGGAAACACCATTACTAGAAACAGAAGGAACGATAGTCAATACACTTTGTAGTGGTTCGAACAACGGAACGATTTCACTTTCTCCATTCGGAGGAACGGCACCTTACACAGCTAGCTGGAGTAATGGAATGAATGGATTATCCATAGGTAATTTGTCAGCAGGGACCTATAGCGCGACGGTAACTGATGCCAACAATTGTACGGTTACTGGTACTTATAATGTTATCTCTCCTTTACAAATTGTTTCAAACCCATTTGTAATCAATGAAACTTGTGCACATTCAGGAAGTATTGATGTAGAAATTACAGGCGGTACTGCACCTTTTACTTACTTGTGGAGTAATGGCGCTACTACGTCTTTTATCAAAAACCTGACTGCGGACTTATATTCAATGACCGTTACGGATGCTAATAATTGTGTAGCTACTTTCGGGTATAACGTTCCAGGTTACTCGGAGTTAAATCTTGGAAATATTGCCAATATTCCGGTGCGATGTAATGGAGAAAGTACTGGTTTGATTAATACAAACGTAAATGGTGGTTTCCCTCCATATACCTATAGCTGGAGTAACGGAGCAACCGAAGGGAACATCACTGACTTAAGTGCAGGTGTTTATACTTTGACAGTGACAGATACAGAAGGTTGTGTGGTAGAAGAGAGTATTGAGGTAGTACAGACAGCAGCGATTACAGGAGGTATTGAAATTCTAGCACCTGTTAGTGCACCAGGCATGAGTGATGCGATATTGGAAGCTAACATCAGTGGTGGTTTTCCAAGCTATACTTATCTATGGAATACAGGAGCTACTACAGCTACCATAGAAAATCTACCAGCAGGTGAATACTCTGTTACAGTAAATGATGAGTTCGATTGTAGTGAATCCTTTACCGTAACAGTAGCAGAAGGAATAGATTGTAATAATGTATCCTCGCTTATAACCCTTGACAGAAGTTTCTGCCAGAATTTTGCCGCTACTTTCACAGCAGAAGCAATGGGAACAGACAGTCAATACGACTGGGCATTTTTCGACGGAGCTGACAGTAACAGTCCTTTTGCTGGAACTGTCAACGGATTACAAGTTAACTTTACTTTCACTGGATTTGGTGAAAAGACGGTACAACTTACCGTAACTACTGTAAATGGTTGTACTGCAACTAGTGAGCAAATATTGAATGTTTCTGAACTTGTATTAGATGGTGGAATTATTGGCGATGACGAAAGCAGTTGTGCTGCCTTTACTAGCCAACCGATTCAGAATGTTGAATTACCAGGAACAGGAACTGGTGAATATGACTATCTATGGATGTATAGTTATTCAAACATTGCTCCTACGGGAATTGATGATCGTAACTGGGTACTCATTCTAGATGCTAACAACCCTAGTTATACACCGGGTAATATTGATGTCTCTACTTATTTTGTCCGCTTCAGTAAGGGTACAGGATGTAACGAATTTCTAGCAAGTTCAAATATTGTTGCAAAAGAAGTAAATGACCCAGGTATAACCGCTGACTTTGAAGTAGATCAGGCAATTTGCTTAGATACGGAGATTAGCTTTTTAGCAACGGATGCTGGTCGTGATGCAATCTATAATTGGAATTTCTTCGGAGGCAATAGTCCTCGATCCAGCTATCTTGGTTCTCGAAGTGGACAGTTAACAAGCTTCACTTTTAATAACTCAGGAGAAATTTTCGTTCAATTATTAATTGAGTTACCAGGTGGTTGTTACCTAAGTAAAGACTCGATCCTGATCGTAGAAGAAGCTGGAAGTAGTGCTTGCGAGCCAGAAAACAGTAATGTGACTATTCAGGAATTTGGAACAATGATAGACCGCTCTGATAACTCAGTAGCATTCTGGACGATTCTGGATGAAGTGGCAGATGTACAATACGAGATCGAACGATCTTCTGATGGTGGAATTAATTTTGATATTATTGGAGCGGTAAGTGGAGACCTGAGTGGTAGCTATCTTTATACAGATCCTACTCCACTATCGGGTACCAGTCACTATCGCTTGAAAGTGATTCACCCAACGGGCGAGTTATTATTCTCAGAGATTGTTGCACACCAGATTGAAACTGAGATCGAAGGTTATACTTACCCGAATCCTGCTACTACTTCTACCTTCTTGAGGTTGAACGAACCATTATTGTCCGATACACAAATGGAGTTAACCGATAATATGGGTAATATCATTGAGACTAAGATCGTAGCTGCTGGTACTTCAGAAATCTTCTGGGACCTAAGCAGATTGCCGGATGGTCAATATTATATTTATTCAAATGACCGTGGACGAAGAACATTAATCTCTGATGTTATGAAATTTAACCGTTAAAATGAACCATTGAATTAGACAACCTTTTAAATAATTTGGAGAGACCATCCTTGCGGATGGTCTCTTTTTTTGTAGGGTCGCTGGACTTTAAGAAAATAATAACTTAAATTGAGCAAAAGCTTAAAATTATCACAACCACACAGAGCCTATCTATACATTTACCCTGATTTAAGCCTTTCATATTAATTTATTTTTAATTTAATCCTCAAAAAGGGTATCTTTTCAAATAAGAAAACGTCTAAACACCGACCCCTTCCCTATTTTCCTGTATTTTGAACCATAACCATAGTAATCGTTTACATAACCAAGTATACTTTATTATGATGTTGTTTAAAATTTATTCCTATGAACGCAAAACAGATAATACTCACCCTGATAGTACTTTTTGCTATTGATTCTTTGGCCATGAGCCAAGTAAAGAAGCAATACCGGGACGAAGTGCATAAATCTACTACCGTTGTCATAAAAGAAGAAGGTGCGAATGATTTTGATATTTTGAACAGTCAGTTTGATCTAGATGATTACAAAGTTAATGAACAAATAAAGATCACTACGGACCAACCACTAACATCAGCTTCTATTTCACCGAAAAATGTCTCTGGTGCTCAGCAGATCCAATCACCAGCTCCAGACCTGTCCAATGCAACAGTGTCTGCTACACCTAATTACGAACGACCCAAAACCAAAATGAAACGATGGTCCGTTCGAGAAAAAAAGGGAACTTCTTCTGAAAAAGAAATGTTAGTAAAAGAAAAGATTGAAAAAGATCCAGTTCCAGAAACCGCTGCTACAGTTTCCGAAAAGCCATCTCGTACGGAGCGTGTTCGTAAGGCTAAAAAAACCAACAGCAGAAAATATAAGAAGAAGAAAAAAGTAAAAAGAAAGAAACGACTTAAAAAATTAAAAAATCGAAAACGTAAAACCAAAAGCAAGAAAAAACTAGGGTGCTATAAATTTTAGACTAGGGCTATCAAAGCCTTTACAAATAAAGTATTTATACATTTTTTTTCGTTTAACGATTGCTTTAAAGAAAAAAAAAACGTATATTTAATTCATAGCCCCTTCCGCCTTGCTCCAAGACTATTAATTTATAATCCACTTACTTAAATATGAAGCAACTCAACCTAAAATTATTGTATCGATACGCACGGTTAAAGAGGAATTCCAATGCCTCTGGAACAAAAAAAGCAAATCGAGTTTTTCAAGAAGATGACAACGTAATTTCTGAATTCGACCATAATCCACTACATGGAATTGACGATCGTTTTCACGAACAAGGTTCTTATTAAAGATTTATTTTCTCCCCTCTAAAGTTTGATCCATGGGATTAAACAAATCTTCTATTTCTTCTGATTCCGTCTTACGCTATCCTTAGTTATCCATTCCAGGATAGCCTAATCAGCTAATGTTCTTATCTTAATAATGGCCAAATAATCTCGTCGCGATTTATGGCTATTCTTCCATTAACAAATTTGTTAAAATTCGCTGCCTGTTAAAATCGCTTTGATTATAGTACGGCAATAACTATCTTTACGATTATTATTGAAGTAATTAAAAATATAACATTATGCGTTGGCAAGATAAAGAAAGAAGTAAAAACGTTGAAGATCGTCGTGGTTCTGGTGGTGCGCGAGTGGGTGCTGGTATCGGAATCGGCACAATCGTCTTATTAATTTTGGCATTTTTCTTAGGAGGTGATCCAGGACAAATTCTAAATCAGGTGCAGCAACAACAGTCACCGACTCAACAAAGAACCGAAATGCCTGGTCAAGACGACGAGCTCTCTCAGTTTGTATCTGTAGTACTTCGACAGACCGAACTAGTCTGGGATAAGCTTTTCCGAGAACAACTGGGAAGACCATATCAAGCCCCAAAGCTAGTTTTATTTAGCGGCCAAGTTTCTTCCGCTTGTGGAAATGCCAGTGCTGCCACTGGTCCATTTTACTGTCCTGGTGATTATAAACTATACATTGATTTATCTTTCTATGATCAACTAAAAACCCGTTTCAACGCACCCGGTGATTTTGCCATGGCTTATATTGTCGGACACGAAGTTGGACACCATGTACAAAATCTACTAGGAATAACCAAAGAAGTACAAGGACGTCGCAGAACACTACCTAAAACAGAATACAATAAACTTTCTGTCAAACTTGAATTACAAGCTGACTTCCTAGCTGGAGTGTGGGCGCATCACATGTATCAGATGGATCAAGAAATTCTGGAAAGAGGAGATATTGAAGAAGCGATGGCTGCTGCTGCTGCCGTAGGAGATGACCGGATTCAAAAACAAGCAAGAGGCTATGTAGTACCGGATTCATTTACGCACGGAACTTCCGAGCAGCGCGTTCGCTGGTTTCGGAAAGGATTGGAAACAGGTGACCTGAGAAAAGGAGACACTTTTGATGCCATGAATTTATAAAAAATCTAACAGTTTCTGCCGTAAAGAAATCAAGAAATTATTGAGTAGGAGCGGGATCAGAAAAACGACAAGTACAGTAGGCATTTTTACATTAAAACAAAGTTTAATTAAGCGCTTGTATTCCCCTTTATTCTTTCAGGAATTTTAAAATATAATTTTTGCTATTTATCTGATAAACAACTAGATACATGGAACTTGGTAAGACATTTAGATTCCTTACCGTAGCGGTATCTTCCTCCACAGGACAAATAGATGATTTTATTAATGAGCCATCCGTAGAGAAAATTTTCACAGAGATATTTTGCAGGTCTGTATCTGTCAATAAGATATTTAATTCATCGATTACAGGATTGGGATAAAAATGCGTTACCGTCTTTTCATCATGAGCGATGGTGGAAACGGTCGTTTCCTGAAATACTCTTACGTAATCAATTTCCATGGCATCTTCTGTAAAACTAGATTCGATCACCGGCTCTATAGCAAAATTCATTAGCAAGTACTGTTCTGCGTCAAAAGGCCAGGTGTCTCCATTTTTATTGGTAGGATCATAAATATAATGAATGACATCATCAATTTTAAAAACCATTTTTTCAGGAGACCAATCCAAGCTATAAACGTGAAATCCACTTGTGGCTGTCGGGATTAGTCGTCCGCCTTTATTTTGTGTATCGCCATGACTGGATGGTGTATGCATCGCACTTTGGACGAAGTTTTGATTTCTGCCCCAGTGTTCCATTATATCAATTTCTCCACAAGCGGGCCAACCTGTTGTACCGAATCCTTGATTGTGCCAGTAAGCACCATTCTCGTTGATATTTTTTCCTAACATCCAAAGGGCGGGCCAAGTACCATAGCCTACGGGTAATTTTGCTCGAATTTCTACTTTCCCATATTTAAAGGCAAATTTAGAATTCAACCTAGCCGAAGTATAATTTTTTGTAAATCCTTGGTCAGTGAAATTTTCCTTTTTGGCAATGATTCGCAAAATTCCATTTTCAACATTAGAATTATCTAAACGATCAGTGTAATGTTGAACTTCTCCATTAAACCAGCTACCTCCAGAGGGTAATTGAGTCTGATGGAACCATTTAGTTTCATCAATAGCCCCATTTTCTGTAAATTCATCCGACCAGATCAACTGATCGTAAATAGGATCGTTGGGCACATTGACTTCATAATAAAAATCATCCAAGAAGGCAACTACCTGATCATTATTGTTTTCTCCGTTTATTTGAATCAATAGGCGATCAAAATCATTCCGGTATCTTGGAGCACCAGAGCCTTGGTCAAAATTAGCGTAAGGGTCTTTAGCAAAATCAAAGGTTAGCAGTTGCCATTGGTCTAATACGATGGGTTTGATGATTTCAGACTGCGTTGTCCAAGGTTCGGCCAAGGTACCATTTTGCAATTTTAAAGAAACTTGATTAGGTTGGTTACCAGTTAATCCATTAGATGGAACATAAACTTTTAGAATAAATACGGAACTATAGGTTAGGTCAAATTTTCCATTTCTTTGGAAACGGATATTGGCATATTGTCCTCCAGTATCATGGTAGCGTAAAACGGTAGCTGAATTATTTATACTTTGTGGAAAAGGATTACCAAAATTAGAATTTGCGCCGCAATTGTCCCCTACCCAAGCAGGAATGTTTCCATTCCCTTCAAAATCATCCTGTAATATCTGTCCAAAATTAAACGAGGGCACCAGCAAAAGGAAAAACAGCAAGCAGTAGGTATTTTTAATCAGAGAAATCATATTTGTTCTTTTAATTGTTAACCAGATTTCAAACATAACCTAATTTAATAGTTTTACCAAATCACCAAGTTCTTGAAAGCATCCTTGCTTAACCAATGTTTCCACTATCCATTTATCGCCTACGTTTCTTTTCTTGTATTTCTCGTTATTATTAAGAGAATATGTTAATGTAGTATATGAATATACTGAACTACGATATTTTCCGTATATTTAGCGACTTGCTCTTAAAAAGCTAGCAAAACCTCCTCTTTTTAACTAAAATTTCGAGTAAATGAAAATTAAACACCTCCTTCCTTCTTTTTTTATGCTCCTACTTTTTAGCTATCTGGCCTGTACGCCTAAAACTGCAAAAGTAGTACAAGCAACGACCGACCAACCTGCCACGACTGTAACTACCACGACAACGACTACCACCACTACGACCGACTCTTCTTCACCAAAAATGAATAAACCATTAACCACTCAAGCTAACGAAACTTTTTCTAAAAGTCTTCCAGTGGATTCTGATATCAGAATGGGAACGTTGGACAATGGTCTAAAATACTATATCAAGAAAAATACAAAGCCCGAAAATCGTGCGGAGTTACGTCTGGCTGTCAATGCTGGGGCTATGCAAGAGGACGATGACCAACAAGGACTCGCACACTTTGTAGAGCATATGGCTTTTAATGGTAGCACTAATTTTAAAAAAAGTGAATTGGTAGATTATCTTGAAACCGTTGGAACTCGATTTGGGCCAGACTTGAATGCCTATACTAGTTTTGATGAAACCGTTTATATGTTACAAGTACGAACAGACAGTACGGCTTTACTCGACAAAGGAATGTTAGTACTCGAAGACTGGGCCGGCGGTGTAACTTTCGAAAATGAAGAAATTGACAAAGAACGAGGGGTTGTAGAATCAGAATGGCGTTCCCGCTTGAGTCCAAATCAACGAATGCTCAATCAATGGCTGCCGGTACTTTACCATGATTCTCGGTATGCAAAAAGATTACCTATTGGAAAGCCCGAAATTATTCGTAACGCGGATTATGCCACGGTTAAACGATTTTACAACGACTGGTATCGACCCAATCTAATGGCAGTCGTAGTCGTAGGTGACATCGATGTGGACAAAATGGAAAAAGATATAAAACAACGGTTTGGTAAATTAAAAAACCCAACCAACAATCGTTCTGTAGATGCCTATCCCGTACCCAATCACGACGAGACATTGGTTTCGATTGTTTCGGATAAAGAGGCGCCTTTTACGAATGTACAACTGGTATACAAACATAAATACGAGCCAGTCACGGATTTACTTGGCTATCGAAAAAATATAGTAAATCGTCTTTATAATACCATGCTAAGTGCTCGTCTTAGTGAAATTAGTCAACAACCAGATCCTCCCTTCTCATTCGCCTACACCGGCTACAACGGAGATGTAGGAAGCTTGGCAACCTATTCTTCCTACGCAATGGTTCCTGAAGGCGGAGCCGCACGCGGACTAGAAGTAATCATGACCGAGAATCAACGGGTTTTACAACATGGCTTTACGACAACAGAACTCGATCGTGCTAAAAAAGAACTGCTAACAAGCATGGAAAAAGCGTTTAAGGAAAAAGATAAAACGGATAGTCGTCGTTTTGCGATGCGCTACGTCTTTAATCATCTGAAAAACAATCCTATTCCATCCATCAAGGACGAAGTGAAATTTTACAATCAATTTTTACCAACCATTCAACTGAAGGAAGTAAATGGATTAGCAAAAGAATGGATTACAGATAAAAATCGAGTCGTCGTCGTTACTGGTCCCGAAAAAGCAGATTCCCCATTACCGGAAGAAGCAGAAATTCGTAGTTTATTGACCAAGGTCCAAAGCCAAGATATCATGGCCTACGTAGATGAATTTAACGACGAACCACTACTAGCCGATAAACTGATGGCAAAACCTGTTACCTCCACCAAAGAAATTTCAGAAATCGACGCTACTGAAATCACGCTTGCCAATGGGGTAAAAGTGGTTTTAAAATCCACTGATTTCAAAAACGACGAAGTATTATTGCGAGCATTTAGCCTTGGCGGTAATTCTGTTTATGATGATCAAGATTATAAGCAAGCCAATAATGCCGCCCGAGTCGTCAGCCAATCTGGTGTTGGTAATTTTGATAATATGCAGCTGACCAAAAAGATGACCGGAAAGGTTGTACGACTAAATCCGTGGATCGGAGTATTACAACAAGGATTTCGAGGGAGTGCATCACCAGATGATTTAAAGACGATGTTGGAGATGATCTATTTATATGCGACCAAACCCAGAAAAGATCAGGAAGTTTTAAATTCTTACGCGACCAAACAAACCGCTGTTTATAAGAATTTACTTTCGCAACCTGATTATTACTTTTTTGATCAGGCTTTGAAAATTAAGTACAATAATCATCCAAGGGTGGGATTTCCTACTGCGCAAGACATGGCGACATTAGATATGGATCGTATTTTCCAAATCTATCAGGAACGATTTGCGGATGCTAGTGGAATGACTTTTTTCTTAGTTGGAAATTTTGATCAGGAAAAGACCATTCCTATGTTGACCAAATATCTAGGTAACCTACCCGCAACCAATAAAGGAGAGACGTGGAAAAACACCAATGTCAATTACCAAAAAGGGGTGGTTAAGAAGACCTTGACCTACGGAGAAGCACCGAAGGCATTAGTAGACCTTACTTTTCATGGAGACTTTAACTGGACACCCGAAAATAGATATCATTTCAAATCGATGATTGATATTCTTCGTATTAAAATGCGAGAATCCATGCGTGAAGATAAAGGCGGAGTTTATGGAGTAAGGGTGAGTGGTAACACTTCTCAATATCCTGAATCAAAATATAGCGTTACCATTTCTTTCAATGCTGATCCTCCACGAGTAGATGAACTGATTGAAACAGCCATGACGGATATTAAAAACGCCCAGTTAAATGGTGCTGAAGATAAAGATCTAAATAAGATTAAGGAAACACAGCGCCAAGGTCGAATCAAGGATTTGAAAGAAAATAGATTTTGGATAAGCTCTCTGGAAAATGCTTATAAGGAAAATTTAGATCCAAAGAATATTTCTCTTGCCAGTTTGGAAGAAGGTATTAATAGTCTAAAAAGTGACCATATTAAAACGGCAGCGAATACATATTTTGATTGGAACAATTATATTCAAATCGTATTACTACCGGAAGCTAAAACGATGGATACAGAAACTTCAGGAAAAAAGTAACTACCTTCAATTAGTTAAACACATCATGAGGGCTGTTCTGCTAAAACGGAGCGGTCCTCATTTTTTTATGCAGCGGTGGCAAAAAAAGTACGAATCCGTTGGTAAACCTCGGCTCCTTGCAAGCTATGTCCCAATCCATTCGTCAAAACCAATTCCGAGACTGGAATTATTTTATGGTAGGCTTCGCTGTCTTTAAACATGGCAACCGTATCTTCGCTGTCATGGACAATCAAGGTTGGTAATTTTATGTTACTACAAAATTTCTTTACAGAAAAATACCGAATGGCTCGTCCCGTATGACGGAGAATATACTCACGGAGCGATTGAACATTTCGGGTACCCAATCCAATAAGCCGAGCGTAATACTGTAGCATTTGTTCTAACTCTGAAGGGACTCCCAATAGCGCAATCCGCTCGGGTTTAGGACCATTATAATGTGATAAGTAATAGGCTAGTGAACCACCTCCAACAGAATGTCCTACTGTAAAATATGGTTGAAAAGTCCGATGAGCTATATCGATAAAATCTCCATATAGCATCATGTTAAAATGAGTTCCTTCTGATCCACCGTGTGCAGGTGCATCGATCGCAACTACGTGGTGATCATCCTGTAAGAGCAGTCGGATCAGTTTTTCCCAACGAGCGGAATTGGACTCCCATCCGTGCAATAGAAGAATGGTTTTGGTTCCTTTTGTGTTCCACTCATAGGCTTTGACCTGACCACTAGCAGAAGTGAGCATTTGTTCCCGCTCGGCAGTACTTAAAAATTCTTGATCCATTGGTGTCAAGCGACCTATTTTCGGCTGACTAAAAAGGTCAAACGCCTTTTGCGTAGCCTTTTCTCGAGCAATCAGTCCCAATAAATTATAATAAGCACCAACGATGCGAGGAAGATAGTTCTTCATCATATAAAACTTTAGAAAAAATGGAGGGGTGGACAAAAGTAAACAAAAAATCTGTATACTTTTTATAACTCCTTCAGGTCCTTGAAGGTTCAAATTTAAATGGTATCAAATGAATTTTTAATGTGGATTTAACATTAGAAGAAATAATATAATTTACGATTGATCTAAATAAAATAATCCTATTATCTCTAGACTTTCATTATTTTTGCCGCTATGAGAAAAACTCTTTTTTTTATTTTATTAGGAATTATTTTATCTAGTACCGCATGTCAGAATAATAAAAAAATTATAGAGGGCTGTCCTTGTAGTTGCGATCAGAATCGGGAAATTAAAGATCCACATACCATCCATTTTCTAGCTACCGCTGATCCACAGTACAACTACGAAGAAATGAATCCGAATAAGTCATCTGTAATAAACGCAGATTCTATCAGTGCCATGATTTCTCGTAAACTATGTTGTGGAGATTATCGGGGGGTCATTATTAGCGGAGACTTGACCCATAATAGTCGCCTAGACGAATTCGAAAAATATCAATCTTTTATCCGCTGTTTTAAGCCTTATGCATTTGATGGCCTGGGCAATCACGACTATAGTTTTGTGGGCGAAGAAGGCCCTACAAACCTCCAACATTCACATGAATTTGGTTTAGATGAGATTATTCCTGGTGATCAATTATATTGGGATTCAGCTTCCATTAAGATTTGGGATGAGATCAGGACTCGAAAGCGAATTCCCGCAGTAGAGACCTCTTTTCCAAATATCCATTATTCTTGGGATTGGGAAGATGTACATTTTGTCCAGCTTAATATCTATCCGGGTGATAGACCAGTAGCAAATAAAGGAGCAAAAAATCCATTCCGTGGATACACTTATTTAAAAAATGATCTTGAAAAAAATGTGGGTGATTCAGGCCGTCCAGTGGTGCTAGCACATCATTATGGTATGGATAGATTTTCTCGTGGTGTAATGGAAGATGGCAGCATTAATCCAAAAGCACAATGGTGGACGGCCAATGATCGAAAAAAATATTGGGAATTATTAAAATCCTATAACGTCATTCTTATTCTGACAGGACATGCCCATTATTGTGACGAATGTTATTTGCCTTGGGATGGTGAATCAATTGGAGTTGGGAATGTAGGACCTGATTTTATTCCTACTTTTATTACAGGTGCTGCTAGAGAATCTAAATATGTAGAATGCTCGATTGTTGGGAATCAACTAACTGTAAAAAGATACCTAAGAGGTGAAGTGGATATAGAAGAGGTTTTTGAAATCAAACGGGGAACTGCG
>CAZYAC010000041.1:0-9231 GCA_964645475.1 uncultured Saprospiraceae bacterium
ATTGTGAATGGCGAAATGTTTAACTCATTTCGTCATTTGCTGTTTTTTACACCGTAATCAATGACAAGGACTAAGCAGTCATAGAAAAAAATGATCGCTCACAATAAAATTTCTTAGGAAACTATCTGACAGATGACATAATCGTCAAATCTAGATATTCAAAAAAAGGTACCTTTGGTTTGAGAATAAAAAATTATTTTGGTATTGATACTGCTCTTTGTCCTGCAAAGATCTACTACCTTTTTAATAGCTTTTTTTAAAGAAAATATAATAACAATGAACAAATTATTTTTTTCAGCCCTACTATTTTTTTCATTTACTTTCCTTATCATCTCTTGTGATAATGACGAAGAACCGGAAATGATTAATTTTGATTATCATGCGCATATTAATTCTCCTAGTACAGACGATAAACATGTAGGCGATTCTATTCATATCCACGTTGACTTTGAAAGTCATACTGGAGAAACGGTACATCATATCAATGTCAAAATTTACAACAAAGCGGATAATACGCAAGTAATTTACAATGCGCCTGGTGATGCACATGTACACGCAGAAGAAGGCGAGTATGGTTACCACGCCGATTTAGGCCTTACTGCCGAGGAAGGAGTTGCTGCACATACCGATTGGATTCTCGAAGCGAAAGTTTGGGGACATGAAGCCGGAGTAGCAGAAGTGATTGAGTCAATTGAGTTTCACGTTCATCCAGAGTAGGATGGCTGGTTGACTTTTAACCTGTTAGCTTCCTTTAATCACGGGGATGCCTTCCAGGCATTTAACCGCAATTCTAAGAAGTCAATAAATAAAAAAAGGTTGTCAACTTAAATGCTGACAAACCTTTTTTTATTTATTCACGGTCGAAGGAAGCTAACTGGCCAACCAACTAATAGCTCCACTATCCATTCATCGAAGTTAAAAACTCCTCATTCGTTTGCGTATGTAACATATGCTTACGTAGGAATTCCATAGCTTCGTCTGGCTTCATGTCTGATAGGTGCTTACGAAGGATAAACATTCGCTGTAGCGTTTCTTTATCAAACAGCAAGTCTTCTCGACGTGTACTGGATTTGGTAAGGTCGATAGCAGGGTAGAGACGCTTGTTGGCCAAAGAACGATCCAATTGTAGTTCCATGTTACCTGTACCTTTAAATTCTTCGAAGATTACCTGATCCATTTTAGAACCGGTATCAATCAGTGCCGTAGCTAGGATGGTTAAGGAACCACCATTTTCAACGTTACGTGCCGCACCAAAGAATTTTTTCGGCTTGTGTAAAGCGTTGGCTTCCACACCACCCGATAATACTTTCCCGCTAGCAGGTGCTACCGTGTTATAAGCTCGCGCCAATCGTGTGATCGAATCAAGCAGGATCACAACATCATGTCCACATTCTACCAAACGCTTAGCTTTTTCGAGTACGATACCCGCTACCCTTACGTGGTTATCTGCTGGTTCGTCAAAAGTTGAAGCAACTACTTCCGCGTCTACGTGACGTTTCATATCCGTCACCTCTTCCGGTCGTTCATCTACTAATAAGACCAGCAAATAACACTCAGGATGATTTTTTGCAATCGCGTTGGCAACATCTTTTAGTAAGAAGGTCTTACCCGTTTTAGGCTGTGCTACGATCAAACCACGTTGTCCTTTTCCAATGGGAGAAAATAAGTCAATCATTCTTTCTCCGTAATCTTTCCCATTTCCTTTTCTATCCGTTAATTGAAATTTTTCGTTTGGAAATAAAGGCGTTAGGTAATCAAAAGGTACCCGGTCTCTTACCTGCTGAGGTTCCAGGCCGTTGATATTAGAAACCCTTAATAAGGCGAAGTATTTTTCTCCTTCTTTTGGTGGACGAATCGCACCTTTGACCGTATCTCCAGTTCTCAATCCAAATAATTTAATTTGGCTAGGAGAAACATAAATATCATCTGGAGAAGTGAGGTAATTATAATCAGAAGAACGTAAAAAACCATAACCATCCGGCATCATTTCTAGAATTCCTTCTCCTTCAATAATTCCATCTAATTCAATATTAAACTTATCTGGATCTGGTGTTTCGGGCGCTTCGCGGTTATCGCGGCGGTCGCGGCGATCATCCCGATCTCTACGATCATCTCGGTCGCGAGAATCACGACGGTCGTCACGAGCGTCACGGCGATCTCGATCATCGCGGCGATCTTTGCGATCATCTCGGCTACGGTTGTCACGGCGGTCGCGGTCATCGCGATCATTACGATTATCTCGATCGTTGGAACGGCGAGTAGCCATTTTCCGATCACCATATTTTCGATTAGAAGGTTTTTCATCTCGTTCCTTTTCTTCAGTCTTTGCCGTTTTGGCAGCTGATTTGGGACGCTTCGATTCTTTTTCTTTCTTTACCTCTTTTTTGCCACTGTCTTCTTTGCCTACCGCTTGTTCATCGAGGATTTTATAGATGAGTTCTTTTTTTGTCAATTTTTTATACCCAGTCAATCCCAGTTCTTCCGCTAGGTCTTTGAGTTCGGGTACCAGCATATCATTTAGCTGCAAAATGTCGTACATACAAGTGTTTTTTAAGAAAAGTAATTATAAATAAAATGTCGTAATTGCTTTTACACAGATTTACTAGGTCATTCTATTTAAGCGTTTCGTGTTATAATTATTTTCACGTTATTTGAAAAAAATATCTTTGATTTGATAAGTTGATGGACATGGTTGTACTTTTAAGTTGTCCATTTAGTTAACTATAGATTCAATCGGGAAATGTCGAATGTGGAACTATTGATCTGCCTGTAAGTGTTGATTATTTCAATTAAACCTCACATTTATAAACCTTTAAACCTAATAGGGGGTATAATATAAAGAGGAATGACGAAAAGTGGGAATTAAGAGGAATATTACTTAAACATGTTTAAGCTCAATAATATTCGGGAATTAATGATGAAAAAGTAAAAAACAGGCGTGATTAACTTTCTTACGGCGTAAAAATACACAATATTTTATAAATCCAAATATTATCTTTGCAAAAAGAAACGATAATTTATCCACAATGTTTTGCTAAAAGCCATTTTATCACAACTTATAACTAAATATTTTAATGTTAACCATAAAATTTATTAGAGAAAACCAGGATTTACTGGTTGAACGACTACAAGTTCGCAACCTAAAAGCAGAAGAAATAGCCGAAAATCTCAAAAATTTGATCACTCTGGACGATCAAAGACGAGATAATCAAACCCAAAGCGACCAGATTCTATCCGAAAATAACAAAGCGGCTAAATTGATTGGTCAGCTATATAAAGAAGGTAAGAGAGAAGAAGCGGAAGAACTCAAAAATCAAGTGGTCGAGCGAAAGGAAAAAATCAACGCCTTACAAGACCAACAAAAGACGGTATTTCTTGAAATGGAGCAGTTATTACTCAATCTTCCTAATATGCCTCATCCATCTGTTCCCGCAGGCAATACTGATGAAGATAACGAACTATTTAAACCCTGTCCTACTGCCTTACCCGTCTTACCGGATGATGCCGTACCGCACTGGGATTTAGTACAAAAGTATAATCTAATTGATTTCGAACTAGGAGTGAAAATCACCGGAGCTGGTTTTCCACTTTTTCGAGGGAAAGGTGCACGACTGGAAAGAGCCCTCATCAATATGTTTTTGGACGAGGCGGCCAAGGCTGGTTTTGAAGAAATTGTTCCGCCCCTAATGGTCAATGAAGCCAGTGCTCGAGGCACTGGACAACTACCTGACAAAGAAGGACAAATGTACTACATGGAAAAGGATGATCTCTATCTCATTCCAACGGCCGAAGTACCGATTACCAATATATATCGTGATGTAATTTTAGACGAAAAAGATTTTCCAATTAAGCTCACTGGCTACACGCCCTGTTTCCGTCGCGAAGCAGGTGCACACGGAAAAGATGTCCGAGGTCTCAATCGAGTACACCAGTTTGACAAAGTAGAAATTGTACAAATTGAGCATCCCAACAAATCTTATGAGACGTTGATGGAAATGCTTAACCACATAGAAGGTTTACTTCAAAAGCTAGAATTGCCTTACCGAATTCTGCGCCTCTGTGGTGGAGATTTAGGATTTACTGCTGCGCTTACTTTTGATTTTGAAGTATACAGCGCAGCTCAAAAAAGATGGCTGGAAGTAAGCTCTGTTTCTAACTTTGAAACCTTTCAGTCTAATCGTCTGAAATTACGCTTCCGGGACGAAAATAAAAAGATGCAATTAGCGCATACCCTTAATGGTAGTGCATTGGCCCTAGCACGAATTGTAGCTGCTTTATTGGAAAACAACCAAACGGAGGAAGGCATAAAAATTCCAGAAGCATTACAGCCTTATACAGGATTTGCGATTATCGATTAAAAAAGATCTTTTTGACGAATCCCTAATAACGGTGTCAACGTTAAAAAAAATAACGCTATTAGAATGTGACTTAATCACATATTTTAGGTCAGATTAAGTAGAGAAGTTAGTTATTTAGCTTCAAATACGCTGTATTTCGAGGAAGTTTAGGTTTCCTCAGCACAAGTTTATTAACTTAAAAATTAAAATATTGCCTATGTATATGAATATGGATTATATGATTTATTACGCTATTGCTGGGGTCATGACAATGATTGGTGCTGCGGTAAGTGGTCGTTTAAAATCAAAATTTGCCCAATACAGCAAAGTTGCTTTAAGTAAAGGACAAAGCGGAAGAGATATTGCAGCTGAAATGCTGGCACATTATGGCATCAGTGATGTAAAAATCGTGCGAGGTCAAGGCGTCTTAACGGATCACTATAATCCTGTTACCAAGACGGTTTCTTTGAGCCCAGATGTGCACGATGGTCGTCACGTAGCTGCTGCTGCCGTAGCGGCACACGAATGTGGACACGCTGTTCAACACGCAGAAGCTTATGCAGCGCTGACCATGCGTTCTAAGCTCGTGCCTATGGTAAAGGTAGCTTCTATCGCTCAAGGATACGGACTGATGATTGCGCTGATGATGGCTGGTTCAATTCCTCAACTATTACTAGCTGTGATTATTGCATTTGCTGTAACTACTTTGTTTGCTTTTATCACCCTACCCGTTGAATTTGATGCGAGTAAGCGTGCCTTGGTTTGGTTGGATGAAAGTGGCGCAACGGCAGGAGCTGAGCAAGAGGGTGCAAAAGATGCTTTATGGTGGGCTGCTATGACGTATGTTTCTGCTGCCTTATCCTCTCTAGTAATCTTAGTATACTTGCTCTTCCGATATGCCGGTAGCAGACGATAAAATATTTCCTTTGGGAATGTTTTCAAAATAAAAATATTGTCAGAGGTACTCATAAGCCCTAAAAGCTGATCACTCAGTTTTTAGGGTTTTATTTTGATCCTCGCTGATTTTAATATAACTTAGCCATCCGAAAATCGACATAAATTTTTATTTTATAAAATTGCTGTAAACAATAGGATATTAGGAATGCTTTTTGCAAACTTAATACCTGCTAACGAGGAAGGGATTTTCCACTTTTATAGCTCCAAAAAATACTATGAGTACAAAGAAAAAACGATTTGTCTTTACTGAATTTAGAACACTGCAACATGTTAATTTTAAAAAGCTCGAAAAAGTTTGTAGTAAACTTTTCGTTTTGATTCGACCACAAGAACAACATATTCCTTTCCCACTGGTTCTAGCTATGCAACGAATGGGAAAAAATGCAAAATGGATCGTGGCCAAATCTACTGACATAGATTCGTTGGAATTTCATCTTTCCTTTTTATTGGGAAAACTGGATGAAAAATTATCCGAAGAAGTTGAATTCGCGGTTTTATCTAGCTCTACTAATTTAGATCCCCTCATTGATTTCATCAATCAAAGCGGAAGAAATTGTCTTAGAGTAACCATCGAAGAAACGGAAGAAGAATTTGAAATAGAAGAACTTGAAGAAGAAACGTACCTACTAGACGACGAAGCAGAAGAATTTGAAACCGAAACCGATTTGAGGATTGATCTTAGTGAAACAACGGCAACTCTGGCACAAAAAGGAGCTTCCCGCAGTACAGAAATAAGTACCGACACCTCTAAGACCATCAACAAACAGGATATCGAAAGTAAGGCCCTAGAAACGGTACAACGGCTACAATACACAGGAAATCGTCCCGCTGAAGTAATTTTATTAAGAGACTATATTGCGCTCTTTCATCAGGGGATTGAAGATGACGACGGACAGGCAGATCAAATTATTAATATGTTAGTAGAAAATAAACAGATCGAAGTTCGCAAAGGAATTATTAAATACAATTTTTAAATCATAACTATTATGCACGAAGAAGTAATAGCAACTATTAAAAAGGCTGAAAAAGGAATGCACGAAACCATCGAACATCTCGAAAACGAGTTGCTCAAAGTTCGTGCGGGTAAGGCTTCGCCTTCCATGTTAAACGGCTTGATGGTCGATTATTACGGATCGCCTACGCCCTTAAATCAGGTGGCCAATATCATCCTCTCTGATTCTAGAACCATCAGTATTCAACCGTGGGAAAAACCCATGATCGCTCCGATTGAGAAATGTATTTTTGAAGCCAATCTTGGAATCACTCCTCAAAATAATGGGGAAATGGTGATTCTCAATATCCCTCCACTGACGGAGGAACGAAGAAAAGATCTGGTTAAAAAGTCTAAATCACTCGGTGAAGAAGCCAAAGTATCTATCCGAAACAATCGTCAAAAAGCGATGGATTTTATTAAAAAATCGGTTAAAGATGGCTACCCAGAAGATCAAGGCAAGCGAAAAGAAAATGAGGTACAAGAATCTGTAGAGAAATTCAATGGTAAAATTGCTAAAATGATCGAAGCTAAAGAAAAGGATATTATGACGATTTAATACAATGTGTATTTATTTCGGATTAGACTTTATCTGATAGATTTTTAAAGAAGGACCGGTTCTTATATAGAGTCGGTCTTTTTCTATACGTACCAATTGTTCTTCATCCGGCGGCAATTGTAAATCCATGGAGCGAGTCTGTAAGGATTTTAAATTAAATACATTCAACTTACCATCTTGCCAGTAGATCAGTTGTTGGTCAACAATCTGAAATTGTGACAACCCTTTTATATCAATAGTCTTGGTATAATTTCCAAAGAGATCAAAGATCAAAATACCGACTTCAGGATCATTTACATACAAGGCATTACTTCGTTCTAAAATAAAATTTGGCACCAATGTTTTCCCTAACACCAAACTAAGGTTATTACTTTCCTGCACTACCTTGCCATTCCGGTCTATTTTTTTAAGATTAAACTTTATATCATCATAAATCCAAAGATTGTTATCACTGGAAATACCCACCGCTGGTACATCGATCACGTCCAAATTAAATAGATCAAAAGCACCCGTCTCGCTTAACGTTCTATCTAACAAAATCACCCGTCTAAAATCTGGATAAAACAATAATAGATTAAATGGATCGGTCGCATCAATAAAATTCAAAGCGCCCAAAGTATTGTTATTGTACCGAAATTGCACCTGTCCCGATGGCGTATATTTGATTACTTCATTAGTCTTTGTAACGGTATAAACATTACGTAGCTGATCGGTCGTAAATACAGAAGAAGAAATATCTAAGGTATGGAGCAGAGAATAATCCAACGGCTTTTGTTCCGATTGCCCCATCATCAAAAGAGGCAGCAGCAGCCCAAGCAATATTCCTCCTAGTTTATACCTTAACAATTTTTCCATGATCATTTTCAAAAAATCTAATTTCTAGTTCGTGACCGTCAAATACTGCATAAGAACAGGTATGTAACCACTCTCCTAGGTTAATATAACGTCCTGGTGGCTCATTTAGCGTACAATCAATGGTCAAATGTCGGTGCCCGAAAATAAAAAAATCGATCGGTGGGTTTGCGGTATAGGTATTCGCAAAGATAGCCAGCCATTCTTTCTCCCGTCCCTGAAAGGCTGGAATACCATGTTCCATTTCACGGCTTTTACCAGAAGAAAACCGCATGAGCCAAAGGGCAAAATTTGGATGAAGCCGCGCGTACAGCCACTGACAGAGTGGATTTGATAGTATTTTTTTCAAAAATTTATATCCGTGATCTCCTGGACCCAAGCCATCTCCATGCCCAATAAAAAAGTTTTTAGTCCCAAATTTTCGAGTAATGGGTGCTCGATAAATTGGAATTTCTAACTCTTTTTCAAAATAATCAAACATCCACATATCATGGTTACCCGTAAAAAAATAAATCTCGATTCCTTCGTCTCGCAACTCTCGTAGTTTACCAAAAAGCCGCAGATAACCTCTAGGAACCACTGTTTTATATTCAAACCAAAAATCAAATATATCACCGACCAAGTATATCGCCGCTGCGTCCCTTCGAATGACCTCCAACCAGCGCACAATCTGCTTTTCTCGCTCCCGACTGGTCAGTTTTCCATCCGAACCCAAATGAAAATCCGACGCAAAATATATTTTATCTTTATTCATTTCTGCAATTATGAAGAGAAAATTCTTTCACTTAGAACTTAATAAGCGCTACCTTTGCTCTTGATAACAAACCTCTAAATTAGAAATAATTTATCAACCGATAACGACAAAAAAAAATGAACTTAGATCTATCCGGAAAAAATGCACTCGTCTGTGGCGGCAGTAAAGGAATTGGAAAAGCTACCGCCATTGAATTGGCCAAGTTGGGCGCTAACGTCACCATCGTTTCTCGTACGGCAGAAACACTTAGTGATGCCGTCAATGAACTCGCGCTAATCGTCGATAAGCAAGACCATGATTTTCTCGTGGCAGATTTTAGCGATCAAGCGGATTTACGCAAAAAAATTACCGGTCTCCTAACAATTAAACCGATTCATATTCTTATCAATAATACAGGTGGACCTCCATCCGGGCCCATTCTCGATGCCTCACCAGAAGCTTTTTTATCGGCTTTTAATAATCATCTGATTTGTAATCAATTGTTGGTTTCTACGGTGGTAAAAGGAATGATCAAGGGAGGATATGGTAGAATCATTAATATTATTTCAACTTCCGTCAAACAACCTATCACTGGACTCGCGGTGTCCAATACGATCAGAGGAGCGGTGGCCAACTGGTCAAAAACATTGGCCAATGAGCTAGGACCACATGGAATCACCGTCAATAATTTACTCCCAGGTTCTACTTCTACTGGACGCTTGGAAGATATCTTTAAAGCACGCGCTACCAAAAACGGAACAACTCGAGACGAAGAGGCAGCAAAAATGAGGAAGACAATTCC
>CAZYAC010000041.1:9331-20331 GCA_964645475.1 uncultured Saprospiraceae bacterium
CCAAAAACGGAACAACTCGAGACGAAGAGGCAGCAAAAATGAGGAAGACAATTCCACTAGGACGTTTCGCTACCCCTGCCGAAATCGGATCAGCTGTTGCCTTTTTAGCAAGCCCAGCTGCAGCGTATATTTCGGGGACGAACTTAGTGGTAGATGGAGGACGAACGAAATCTTTGTAAGAGTAATGAAGAATTTGTTAATGAAAAATTAATAATGCCATCTATCGTGTTTACTCTTTCATGTATTGAAGGCATTATTAATTCTTTCATTCTTAATTATTCATTAAAAAATTATTCATTCTTAATTAAAACCATGAAATTAGAACATATCGGTATTGCGGTCAAAGACTTAGAAGCAGCCAACGAACTCTACGCACTTTTGATCGGTAAAAAACATTATAAGATTGAGTCGGTCGAATCCGAGCAAGTCAATACTTCTTTTTTTAAAACCGGATATTCTAAAATAGAATTGCTCGAAGCCACTGGACCGGAAAGTGCCATTGCCAGACATATCGAAAAGCGAGGAGAAGGAATTCACCATATTGCTTTTGAGGTCAAAGATATTTATGCAGAAATGGAACGACTTCGCAAGGAAGGTTTTCGCTTACTCAATGATAAGCCCAAGCGTGGAGCAGACAATAAGCTAGTTTGTTTTATTCATCCTAAATCTGCCAATAGTGTCTTAGTAGAACTCTGCCAACGGATTGTCGAATAATGGAGTTTTACCATTATCTGATCGCCATCGTCGGAGGTGGTATTGCTGGGGTTATTAATACCTTAGCTGGCAATGGGTCGGCTATTACGCTGACCATTTTAACGGAAGTCTTACAACTCCCTCCCAATGTTGCCAATGGTACCAATCGGGTGGGTATCTTTTCTCAGACCACCGTGGGTAGTTGGGTTTTTTACAAAAACGGAAAATTAGATTTAGAACGTAGCTGGGTCTATGGCATTCCCACTATTATCGGTGCTATCTTTGGTGTCCTCGTTGCCGTCTGGGTCAGCAACGAACAATTCAAACAAGTTTTTAGTTTTATGATGGTAGCCATGTTTTTGGTGATCCTCGTCAAGCCCAAGCGCTGGCTACGCGAAACCGACTTAACTGTCAAACGCAATTACTGGCTGATTATTCCTGGTTTTTTAGCCATTGGGTTTTACGGTGGTTTTATTCAAATGGGGATGGGTATTTTCTTTTTGGCCGTTATGGTTTTGGGTGCTCGTCATAGTATGACCGACGCCAATGCGGTAAAAAGTTTTGTCATCATGATTTATACCATCGTCGTTATTGCCATTTTTCAGTGGAAAGGATTAATTGACTGGAAGATGGGTGCTTTGATGGCCGTGGGACAAACTACCGGCGGCTGGTGGGCGGCTACTTTTGCTTCCCTTTATGCGAAAGCGAACTTATGGGCGTATCGTTTGTTAGTGGTTATCGTTATTTTAGCGATTATTAAATTGTTTAATATCCATCAGGTGATACTTTCGCTATTCTAGATTAAAATGCTATTGGCTAGTTAGCTGGTTGGCCTGTTAGCTTCCTTCTCCGCGATAATCTTAGGAGGATGCTAACTAGCTCAAATATATTTTGAAAATTTTCGACACTTACTTCAATACAAAAGCATTATTCCGGCGATACAACAAATCAACAGTTCAACAAATCAACAAAACCAATGGCCATCCTAAAAAGAGAAAAAACTACGCCGGATGTTAAAATCTTGTTGGCTTTTTTCATCATCTACTTTGTCTGGGGATCTACCTATCTCGCCAATCAATGGGCGATTGCAGATATGCCTCCTTTTCTGATGGCGGGGATACGCTTCCTAATCGCTGGGGTCTTACTCTACGGTTACTGTATGCTAACTGGGAAAAAATCTCCTACCCGAGCTCAGGTTCAAAATACGCTGTTTGCGGGCTTCTTTTTATTTGCGATGGGCAATGGTCTTGCCGTCTGGGCCTTACAATTTGTTGATTCTGGAATTGCAGCGTTGGTCGTTGCCTTCGAACCGGTTATCGTGGTACTCATGATGTGGAAAATGAAAAATGAAAAGCCGACCATTTATACCTGGGGTGGCCTTTTTTTAGGAATTCTGGGGATGGGATTATTGGTTGGTCAGCCAGAATTCATTAATGATGTCAATTGGTTGTGGGGCATCCTAGCCATTTTTGCAGCCATCACTGCCTGGGGCTATGTTTCTATCTGGATGACCGATGCCAATCTGCCCGAATCCTTATTACAAAGTGCCGCTTTACAAATGCTTTTTGGCGGAATTATTTTGGGAATCATCGGGTTACTCTTGGGCGAATATCCTTTGTTTGATTACCAAAAAATCGGCACACGAGCATTTTGGTCGCTAGGATATTTGATTCTTTTTGGTTCCATTATCGCATTTACTGCGTTTAATTTTTTATTAAAGAATGTCTCTCCTACCAAAATTGTAACCTGTACTTATATCAATCCAGTAGTGGCACTTATTTTGGGCTATTATTTGAATAAAGAAGGGATTAGTTGGCAGTCGATCTTGGCGGCGGGGTTGTTGATTATTGGGGTGATTTCTATTAATTGGAAAGGGAAGGCATCTCATTAAACTTATTTCACCAAAAGTTGATAAACCGTCTCACTCCTAAAATCTTCTCCAGACTTTAAAACCGTCGATGGAAAATGCGAATGATTCGGACTGTCTGGAAAATGCTGCGTTTCCAAACAAATCCCATGATAATTTTTAAATTGCTCACCTTTCTTACCTGTTGGAATTCCTCCCAAACCGTTTCCGGTATAAATTTGTAATCCAGGTTCAGTAGTAGTTAGTTTTATCAGCCTTCCACTCATAGGATCGTGTAAGGAAGCCACCGTTCGTAATCGGTTATTCCAATCCGAGAGAACCCAATTATGATCATAACCTCCAGCATTTTTTAGTTGTGGATGTGGTTTCATAATTCGTGCTCCAAGTGTTGTAGGTTTTCTAAAATCAAAAGGCGTATTATGCACATGTAAATAATTACCCGTTGGAATTAGCGTCTTATCAGTAGGAGTAATTCGATCACTCTTAATTTCTAAAAGATGATCTAGCACACTATCTTTTCCGCTCAAATTAAAATAAGAATGGTGGGTAAAGTTTACGATGGTCAATTGATCAGCAATAGCGTGATATTGAATTTTCAATTCATTTTTATCATTCAAACAATAGGTAACAGTTGTGGTTAAATTACCAGGAAAGCCTTCCGCTCCATCCGGACTAAAATGAGTCAGTGTCAGACTTGGACCATTAGGTGTTTCTGTAGTTGTTGCTTTCCAATTTTGTACAGCTAATCCAGTAGGGCCGCCGTGCAGATGATTCGGTGGATTGTTGGTAGCAAGGCGGTAAGTTTTTCCGGCCAATTTAAACCGGCCTTTGGCGATGCGGTTGGCATAACGACCAACGGTAGCACCAAAATAAGGGCTATGTTTTAGATAATTGTCCAGCCGTTGATAGCCAAGTACGATATTGATTAATTTACCATTTTTATCTGGTGTCCAAAGCTCTGTAAGAATACCACCGTAACTGATGATTTTTGCGGTTAACCCATTTTTATTTTTTAAGGTATACAGATGGACGACTTCTCCATTCTTTAGTTGGCCAAACTTTTTTTTTCTGATAGGCATCAATGGTGGTTTAGAGCAAAAGTATTGTTCGAATTTATTATCTGCCCGTAATATAAAAAGCATTTACCTTATTACGGGTAAATGCTTTCAATGTTTTTTGTTAAAAATAGAAGTTGTTTAAAACCTATTCTACTACCAAGGTTAGATTTAAGTCAAACTCATCGTAAATCGTTTTGTCTCCTAAGTTGTCAAAAAAGCTACCAGAGCCATACCGTACATCAAAGTCCGTACGGTCGATTTTGATGGCTGCGTTTGCGGTCGCTCCTTTCATATCTTTCTTTACAATAGCGTTAAACTTAATTGCTTTTGTAGATTCTTTAATCGTCAGGTTACCAGATACTCGATAGTCTCCTGCCATTCCACGGCTTACAATTTTGGTAATATCAAACCGAGCCGTTGGATATTTTTCTACCCCAAAAAAGTCGGCAGATTTCAGGTGGCCTTCCAATTTTCCTTTTCCTTGCTCAGCAGTTAAATCAGTATTATTAAGCGTCGTCATATCGATGACGAAATATCCTCCGGATAAAACCTCGTCTGTGTAATCTAACTGTCCTTCTTTTAATTTCAAAGTACCTTCATGCGAACCCGTTACCTTATATCCTTTCCAATTGATAATACTGTTTTCCACATTCGCTTTTAAAGTTTTAACGACTGGGGCATCGGTAAAAGACATGCCAATTAATAGTGTCAGGGTCAATAAACCCATTAATTTCAAAGATTTCATAAATAATAATTTTAATTGTTATAAATTTTTTAATAAAAATTTTATGTTTAACCACGCATCTTATCTAGTAAATTGCTTAGTTGAGTTGCTTCTTCTTCGGAAAGATTTTTTAGGATCGTTCCTAATTCATTTTCTTTTTTTCCAATCTCTTCCAATAATACATTCCCCTTATCTGTCAACAAAATATCCACCAGTCGCTTATCTGATGGACAGGTATGCTTACTGACCAGTTCTTTTTTTTCTAATCGATCTACCACTCTAGAAGCATCAGACATTTTATCTAGCAATCGCTCCCGGATAGCTGCTGTGGAGATAGGTTCATTCGCCCCTTTTAATATTCGTAATACATTGAACTGTTTACTAGTCAAATCAAATTTTTTGAAAAAATCTCGATGCTGCTCACTCAGCCAATTACTACTATAGATCAAATTGACTGCCACCCGATGATAGACACTCTTAAAGGGTCGCGTCTGTTTAATAGTTTCTTTTATATTCATAACGCAAATTTGATGGTTAAACATTGATGTTGCAACATTGTTTATGATATTTTTTCTTCTTAAAATAAAAAAAACCGCTAACCAGTTGATAAACAACTAATTAGCGGGTATATTTTTTTCGAAAATAATTTTACCCAACGACGTGTCCTACAAATTCCGCATCATCATCAATCACTAAATCGTCTTGGCGACGGAAGCAAAGTCCAGATGGCAAACCCGTCCAAAAGATGCTTGGCTGGTAGCGATGTCCTTCCAGGTCAAAATTAAAAGGCGCTAATTCTTGATAGACAACAGGGAGATCATCATAATCTCCTTCTGTTTGATAAGTGGGTTCAGGTTGACCATCATAGAAAGAAATATTTTCTCCCATTCGCCCGTAAATTGGTTTGGCCACATATTTATGATCCGGAAAATCTGCTGCCGAAAAAGTAGTTTTTAGCAAATAGGGATTTTCGGGATATAAATCATAAGCATATTTTAATAATGCCTTGGATTGCAATAACATGGTATACGCCGGATTGAGGACGACCACTTTCCGATCAATAATTAATCGTTCTAAATCATCAAAAAGATCGGGCTCCTCGTAAGCGATAAAATCCCATGGAATAAATTTATACCAAAAATCATAACGGACAAAAGCACCATCATCTTCCTCCAAGAAGATACCTTCTTTGGGAGAAAAAATAACTCGCTCTAAAATAGCCGTTTCAACTTCTTCGAATCCAGCTTCGCGAGCAGCTTCTGCTACCACATCTGCATTGATCCAATCTTCTTCATATCCCAAAGTAGAAATCAGTAGGGTAGGATCTCGATCTGGATGCTGGTTAATGATGCGCCGAAACCGTTCGATCATTTCTTCGATCACTGGATTATAGGGACTACCTTTCAGTTTTTCCTCTTCCTGTTTCCACTGCTGCTCTTGAATATAAGCGGTCTCTGCCAACAAAGAGCAGGTATCTGCATTGATTTCCAAGAGCTTAATAGGCACGTTGTCCATACCACCCGAAAAGTCAAAGCGACCAAGTAGATGTGTATCCATTTCGTTGGCCAACGAATATTTTACTAGGTCAATGGCATGTGGAGGAATGCCAAGTAACTTCCATTCTCCTTCTGCCACGGCGTGATCGGCCGCTTTTAGAAGAATTCGGTAAGTTATTTCAGCAGCATCGCGGAGTGCGTCGACCTCTTTAGATGTCATCTGCAAAAACTCATTGGACAAATATTCCTCGTTCTCTCCGACGGTCAGCCATTCCAGCTCCAAGTCCTTGATTACTTCTATATCAAGTGGACGAACCGAAACAATACGATTATCCACCATAAGAACGGGTAGATTTTCCAGAACCATAGCCTGATTTTCCGCTAGATGGTCGAGTACGAGTCACGCGGTTAGCTGAACTTTTCATTCGCGAACCAGCACCCTTGCTCGCTTTGCTATGTGCAGAAGCATTGGTATAAGCACCAGCACGAGGAGCGATTCCGCCCATACGTCCTAACATGATAAATCCAAAGTATCCCATTCCAGCAGAACGTACTACCGACTGCTCACGACCAGAACCATTGGCCTTCATTAGACGCGCTTCTGCCAAAGTAAAAGTATCACTGGTAGCATCCATATAGTTAGCTATGATGCGGCTATCTGCTGGATTCGCTACCGTTGCTTCGTCTTCAATCTTAAATAAATCGGTGTCTATTTCCTTTACGGTGGTGATTAGTCCTTCTGTTGGAATTTCCTCTTCATACGTTTCAGTATCGCTACCACAACTGGTAAAAATCAGTCCACATGCTAAAAATAGGAGCAGGAGGGCAGGAATAGTCGTTTTAATTGCTGATGATTTCATAATTTTGTGTTTTCTTTGAAATTTTATATTAAAAAACTTTAATCAGCGACCAAGATAATCAACTCCCGAGTATTTTGTTTGTTTTTTGTTAAAAAATATTAATATGAAAGTGGGACCGTTAGAACGGGTAGCTTTTTTCTTAGCAGTGTTTATTGCTGGATTGTGTTCGCTGATTTATGAACTGTTGATTAGTACGACTGCTTCTTATTTTTTGGGCGATAGTATTAAGCAGTTCTCGCTGACCATTGGCATTTATATGGCCGCAATGGGACTGGGTTCTTATCTGACTCGTTATCTACCAGATGATTTACTGGGATGGTTTGTAAAAATAGAAGTATTGTTGGGCATTATTGGCGGATTGAGCGTTCCTCTTTTATATTATGGCTTTGATCAGTTAACCGTAGACAGTTATCAATTTTTAACTTTGGGAATTACCTTTTTGATTGGTGTCCTTACAGGGTTTGAGATTCCATTGTTGGTTAGAATATTAAAAACGTATTATCCGCTTAAGAGCAATCTGGCCTATGTTCTAAGCCTAGATTATGTAGGGGCATTATTTGCCACGCTTCTTTTTCCTTTTTTACTTTTACCATTTGTTGGAACCTTTAAAACCTCCATTATTTTTGGGGCGGTCAATATTATTTTGGGCTTGAGTATCTATCGTTTTTTCACCAACCGTTTGCAAATCAAGAAAAAACGATGGATGGAACCGACCATGATTGGTTGTCTAATCGGATTTGTATTGGTCGGTGTTTTTTCAGATCGGTTGCTGGGCCATTGGGAAGATAATTTTTACACTGCCAGAATTATTTATAGTAAAGAAACGCCCTATCAAAAACTCGTGCTCACCAAAAATAAAGAAGACCTCCGGCTCTACATCAATCGGATTATTCAGTTCTCTTCTTTGGACGAATATCGTTACCATGAATCCCTGGCGATGGTTCCTTTGCAGGCTGCTCCATTCAAAAAATCAATACTTGTCCTCGGTGGTGGGGAAGGATTACTAGCGCGCGAAATTCTAAAACATCCCGAAGTAGAAAATATTACCATCGTAGATTTGGATCCAGAAGTATTCCGATTGGGAAAAGAAAATAAATTTTTACGCGAAGTAAATGCCAACGCCCTACACCATCCTAAAGTAACCTTGATCGCTGAAGATGCCATGGCTTATCTGCGGACTACAACCGACATTTACGATGTAATTATTGCGGATTTACCAGATCCATCCAACGAAGGTATCGCGCGTTTATACAGTACTGCTTTTTTTAGATTGGCACAAAACAAATTAAGTCGTTACGGAATATTTGCCACGCAAGCTACGGGGCCATTCCATACGCGTCGAGCTTTTTGGTGTATTTATGAATCCCTTAAAGCCTGTGATTTTGCGGAGGTTTATCCTTACCATACTTACGTCCCCTCTTTTGGAGACTGGGGTTTTCTGATTGCAGCCAATTATCCAATTGAACCACAGAAATTCGAATCTGATCTTCCACTAAAATATTTAAATGGTGAGAATGTAAAAAGAATGTTCTATTTTGAACCAGATATTGACCACCCACAAAACCTAGAGATTAATCGGCTCGACCATCCCGTATTGCTAGAATATTTTTTAAAGGATTGGGAACGGTGGAGAAAGGACAAAAAGAATTAAGAGAAAGCTTTTGGCTTTTGGCTGTTTGCTTATTTGCTTCTTGCCCTCTTCTAACGCGATAAAAGAAAGCAAGAAGCAAATAGCCAGAAGCCAGAAGCTTCCAAAGCATTAAAAAAATATGACAAATTTTCTCGGACAACATTGGCTTATTGAAGGTTATCACTGCGATGCCAAGCTATTGTCTGATCCAGTTGCCATGGAAACGATTTTGCAAGAAACAGCCGAAATAATGGGGGCGACTATCGTAACGAGTACTTTTCACCATTTTTCTCCCCTTGGAGTCTCAGGAGTGGTCGTCATTCAGGAAAGTCATCTGACCATTCATACTTGGCCAGAACATGCCTACGCCGCCGTTGATATTTTTACTTGTGGTGAAATTGATATGCAGGCCGGAGTAACCCATTTGCAAAAAGCACTAAGCGCCGATGAACTAAAAATTGTAAAAATGAAAAGAGGAAATTTGAATAGAAAACCCATCAATAAAAATTGATACTTTTACACTCGCCCAATTCCATTGGCCGTAACGACCTCTGTCATGTCTGGTTTTTTTCCAAACTTTTGCTCGTAGCTTTTATTGATTTTTCCTCGAATGACTTCAATAAAATCTAGGTGAATTAAATTAATCGTACATCCGCCGAAACCACCGCCCATCATCCGTGCACCTAAGACGCCTTCTTGATTTCGCACTTGATCCACCAAAAAATCAAGCTCTTTGCAACTCACTTCATATTCTTTACTTAATCCCTCATGGGAAGCATACATCAGGTCTCCAAGCGCGGTTAATTCTCCCTTCATCAGGGCTTTTTGCGCGGCGGTAACCCGTTTATTTTCTTCCAACACATATTTTACCCGTTGGTAAGCCACTGGATCAATTTCTGATTGATAGGCAGTCAATTTTTCTAGTGTAAGGTCTTTCAAAGAAGTAATGCCTATTTTTTTATTTAGAAAATCTAGAACAGATTCGCAGCTCTTTCTACGATCATTATAAGCAGTATCCGCCAGCGAGTGTTGAACCATGCTATTAAAAAGTACCAATCGGTAATCGCCTAATTCTAGCGGCGCATACTCGTGCGTAAGAGATTGACAGTCTAACTTAACTACTTGTTCTTCTTTACCAAAAAGTACCGCGTACTGATCCATGAGGCCACACTTGATGCCAACTCGATGTTCTGCCGCTTGACCAATCTTAGCTAATTCGAGGCGATCCATTTTCCAGTCGAACAAATCGTTCAATGCGAATGCGAATCCGCAGGTTAGTGCCGCAGAAGAAGACATGCCTGATCCAATAGGAATATTACCACCAAAGGCACAACTGACCGATTCTAAGGCCAAGCCTTTCTCTTTCAATACTTGTAAAACTGCGTAAAAATATTTTGCCCATCCTGACGATGGCATCGTATCAAGTGAGGTATTAATCGAAACCGATTCCTCCATTTCCAAAGCCGTCAGTTCGTAGCTATTTTTTTTGTTGGGGGCGATGGCAAAGAAGAGTTGCCGATCTACCGCTGCAGGCATTACAAAACCATCATTATAGTCTGTATGTTCGCCAATTAAATTTATTCTAGCGGGTGCCCGAAAGAGCACTGGGTCCAAATCATAAGCCACCTTAAATGATACCACTACTTCTTCTAAAGTCATCACAGGATATTTTTTCAACAAAAGTACCTAAACCAATACTAAGACACTCAAAAACTTGCTTTTTTATTGAAGATGAGTCTAACAATTGGAACCAAATAAAGATTTATACGTTTTTATCATGGCAGATGTATAAAAAAGTATTTATATTTGCCCTCCTACCGAAAGATGGTAGACGATTTTATACTTAATGGTTGCGTGGCCGAGTGGCTAGGCAGAGCTCTGCAAAAGCTTGTACGGCGGTTCGAATCCGTCCGCAACCTCTAAAGCATTCTTAAAAGCCCTGATGATCTCTTGATTTTCGGGGCTTTTTGTTTAATTAGCCAACGCCGGCGCCTCCAACAATTTAAAAAATTGATCCATTCTCGGAGCTAATACAATTTCCGTTCGGCGATTAATGCTTCTTCCAGTTGCTGTTTCGTTCTCTGCTTTAGGTAGAAATTCTGAGCGTCCAGCAGCGGTCATTCTACTTGCTTCCACGTAGTGGTCATTCTCCAACATCCGCACGACAGCCGTGGCCCGCTTTACACTCAAATCCCAGTTGTCTGCAATACAGTCATTGTTCATCGGTACATCATCCGTATGGCCTTCTACCATTACTTCTAAATCTTCGTGATCATTGATAATTCCAGCTATTTTTCCCAGTACCTCTTCCGCATTTTTGCTGATCGTACTACTCCCTGATTTAAATAATAATTTATCAGAAATAGAAACATGAACCAACCCGCCACGGACTTCTACTAAAATATCTTCGTCATTGATATCTGATAAAGACCGCTTAAGATTTAAGACCAACGCCAAATTGAGGGAATCTTTGGTCTGAATTTTAGTCGTTAAGTCTTGAATAAAATCGTATTGGGTACTTAACGATTCCAAGGATTTTTCAATACTCTTAGCGCCAGCCTTGCTAACAATGGATAAATCAGACATCCGGTCTAGTAAACTCCCATTGGTTTTTTGAAGATGATCGATCTGTTGCTTCAATTGGGTCACTTGATCGCTTTTTAAGACCAATT
>CAZYAC010000042.1:0-20296 GCA_964645475.1 uncultured Saprospiraceae bacterium
CACAAAATTATGGAAGGTCAAAAACATATTGATACAGCAAGAGAAAGACACTATTAAAATAGACGGGAATCAATATGGTGATTTCAAAATAGCGAGACGAGGATTAGCAAAATTTGTAGGAATTCGCAGAATTAAGTGATGGTCAATTCAAACACAAGTTGGTATTATAACACCCCGCTGTCCACCTTTTCCCAAACCCTTTCCAATTCAATAACCTCTGCACGATAACAAGGCTTTAACACAGAAATATTATCTAATAAAATATTCCCATTATAACTAAAATAAAGACCATCCATGATTTGAGCTTCGATGATGATATACTGAATATCTGCGGAAGGTTCTAGTCTAAAAAAATAACGTTTCCAAGCGGTATGAGAAATCGCTTTAGATGCTCCCAATAGAATATCTTTTGAACAACTCTTAGTGCCGCCCCAAATTTTAATCTTGATCGGTTTATTATAGTTCGCGTAGGTTTTGGAGTGGGAAAGATCAATCCCAAATTCATAACAATCTCCTTTCTGAATGGCTTTGGAAAGTTTTTGCCCCACCGATTCCCAGCTTCCATCTTGGCGGGTTATCAATCCCATATAAGTATCTCCATCAGAAGGTTCATTATAAACGCCCCAAGATCCCGGCAAAATATCAGGGGTACTACCCTGCTCGCAGCCTTGCCAGCCCATCGGTACGATTGCATCCTGCGGTTCCCCCTCAAAACTGCCATTATTCAGGGTAATCTGTCCAGTCAAAGGAGCAGCAAAAATCAAAAAAATAAGGGAAAGGAAATTAGCTTGTTTAATCATTCGTATCTAGTCTAGGATCACAAAAGTAGCGTATTTTACTAAAAACAAAGAGCCATTTAAGGAAGTTCTTTAGGATTCTCTCTTTAAAACGGTGAACGGGATAAAATTATTGGAAGTTGGTAAGAGGCTGGTTGGCTGGTTAGCTTTTTGGCCTGATAGCTTCCCTCAATCGCAGAGTGCGTTAGAAGGAAGTTAACCATCCAATAGGCAAACTAGCTAACCAACATTCAAAGAAATTAACTAAAAAAGTCAACCGCTTCAATTATATTCCGCAATTCTTAATGAACGAATCCTGCCCAGCGGGGTATAATTGAAGGAAAATTGATTGAAAAATTGTAGATTTGCGACAAAATCACTTAGCATGAGTAAAAAGAAAAAGAAAGTTGTTGCTACCAAAAAAAAGGTATTGGCCACCCCAACCGTCGCTCGTCGTAGTGCACTCATGGAAGACACTAAATCTGTGGAACTTATCTTTAATCGGCAAAACTATCTGTTAATGCTCCTTGGAGCGGCCTTGATTATTGTAGGAATGCTCCTCATGACCGGTGGTGCACAACCTGACCCCAACACTTGGGATCCAGATATCATTTATAGCAAAAGGATTACCCTTCTAGGACCGATCGTCATCATCACTGGCCTTATTATTGAAATAGTTGCCATATTCAAAAGAACTTAGTGGTCTGTCAAGATGAAATTGACGGCTGAGTTTGGCGATTTTTGGAACTATCCTTCGTTAAAAATACTCGACGTAGCTATGGCTATGCCTGCGTTTTTTGCCTCGTCTACTTCCAAAACTCATCCAAACTTAACTCGTCATCTCAACATTGACAAACCACTAGATAATAATTCAATTTCATGGAAGAAATTTTGCGCGCCATTGTCCTGGGCATCGTTCAGGGCTTAACGGAGTTTTTACCTGTTAGTAGTAGCGGTCATATCGAATTGGCAAAAGTCATTCTAGGAGATCAGAGTGTGGCCAAACAGTCGATGCTCATGACCATTATGTTACACGGCGCTACCGCCCTAAGTACCATTATCATTTTCAGAAATGAAATCATAGATATCTTTAAAGGTCTATTTCAATTCGAACGCAACGAAGCCAGTGAATTTTCCGCAAAGATCATCCTGTCTATGATTCCAGCAGCCGTCGTAGGTTTACTTTTTGAGGAACAAATGGAAGCCCTTTTCGAAAGACAAATTCTCTTGGTCGGAGCCATGCTTCTAATCACTGGTTTATTACTATTGCTTGCAGACCGCGCCAAAAACACAGATAAAAAAGTAGGATTCGGTCATGCCTTAATTATTGGAATTTCCCAAGCCATTGCGATCTTGCCGGGTATCAGCCGTTCCGGTGCGACTATCTCCACTTCTGTACTTTTAGGCATTGATCGAGAACGAGCAGCGCGCTTTTCTTTCTTGATGGTCGTTCCACTTATTTTTGGTAAAATCGCCAAAGATTTAATGAGTGGCGATCTAACCTATTCGGATGGTCAGCTCGTTCCAATTTTAGCTGGATTTGCTGCGGCCTTTCTTACTGGGTTGGTCGCTTGTACTTGGATGATTCAATTAGTAAAAAGTAGTAAATTATCTTACTTCTCCGTCTATTGTTTTATCGTCGGTGGATTGGCGATTGCTTACAGTCTTTTTTATATGTAAATCTTGCCAGTTGGCTGGTTAGCTGGTTGGCCAGTTAGCTTCTCTTTTAACGAATTCTAAGAATTAAGGGAAGCTAAACAGCCAACCAGCTAACAGGCTAACCAGCCAAAAAATAAACAACATGCTCCCCGCAGACCCACAAGCGTTTTTAACAGGTCAAGTTCTACTGATCAACAAGCCGTTAACTTGGACTTCATTCGATGTCGTCAACAAAGTTCGGTACCAACTCAAACGTCTGCTTAATATCAAAAAAATTAAGGTGGGCCACGCTGGAACACTCGATCCCCTCGCCACTGGTTTACTAATTATTTGCACCGGAAAAATGACCAAACAAATTGATGGATTTCAAGGGCAACCCAAGGTCTATACTGGTAGGTTTATGTTGGGGAAAACTACGCCCTCTTTTGATGGAGAAACAGAAGTCGATCAGGAATTTCCAACGGATCACATTACCAAGGAATTACTGGAGGCTGCTCGACAAAAATTTATGGGTAATATTACTCAATTGCCTCCCATGTATTCTGCGGTTAAAATGGAAGGAGTTCCCTTATATAAACTCGCCCGCGCAGGAAAAACAAGAGAACGAAAACCAAGACCGGTAGAAATTTTTGATTTTGATTTAGAAACAGAAGGCTTACCTGAAATTGGCTTTCGAGTACATTGTAGCAAAGGTACTTATATCCGAACCTTAGCCAATGATTTTGGTCAAGCCGTTGATAGCGGTGCTTACCTTACCGAATTATGTCGGACGGCAATTGGAGAATTTAAATTGGAAGATGCGTGGGATTTGACTGAACTGATTGAAGCTATGGAGCAATTGAGTATAAAGGATTAAGTCATGAATGAATTGAAGTGTAGCTTTCCTCCTATAAGAAAAGTTTCCGGCCTTGAGCTTTTTTCCACTCAATACATTAAAAATCAATATCTACAAGCAAGACGATCGCTATATAAAGCCACATTTGACTTTATAAGGGGCAAGAAAATTTTAACCCTCATCGAATACACTAGTACCTAAATCCGAATATACTTAATCACCTTTTGCTGCTCCAATTCTTCAATCTCCATTTCTTCAATTGAAATTTTTAGCAGTTTATAGCAACGCTTCCCAACCATAAAAAATTCACCATCTACATCAATGGTTCCTTCACAGTTTTTAACCACTTTAAATTGATTGGCTAACTCAGCATTATCGCTTCCTCTTTCAATTTCTAAGAAAACCTTACCTCGTACCTGTAATTCTCGCTTGTTGTCCTCCACTTGCTGCCATTCCCCTTGCATTCTTTGAAAGTTATTAGTCATTTTATCGGGTCGAGAAATATTAGCGGGCGTTGCAACGGTCCCAGGCTTGGGTGGAACAGCAGTTGGTGTATTTGTGGAAGCTCCTGGAGCCGGAGTGGACTTGGTCTCTGTCTGGCATGCCATTAATAAACAGCAGCAGGAGAACAGTAGAAACTGGGTGAAATTGATTTTCATCTTAGAATATTTTGGTTAAAATTAGGGATTTATTTTTAGGCTTTGCAAGATGTCTGCCTTCAGATCTTCCACATGTTCTAAACCAACCGAAACGCGAATAAGGCCATCGGTAATCCCTACTTTTTCTCGATCTTCTGGTGGTAATTTATTGTGTGTGGTAGAAGCAGGATGCGTTACGATCGTACGAGTGTCACCCAAGTTAGCACTTAAGGAGCAAAGCTGCAAGTTATCTAAAAATTGTTTTCCAGCAATTAGACCTCCTGCCATTTCAAAAGTAAGTAAACCTCCACCTTGACTCATTTGTTTTTTAGCAATTTCATTCCCAGGATGACTGGTCAAAAATGGATACCGCACATTTTTCACCATCTCAAGACCCTCCATCCAAGTAGCCAAGGCTAGTGCATTAGAACAATGACGATCCATTCGTACTGCTAACGTTTCTAAACTTTTTGATAAGATCCAAGCATTGAAGGGAGAAAGTGCTGGTCCCGTATTACGTAGGAAGCGATAAACTGGATCTAAGTGTTCTTCTTTTCCCGCGACCAATCCACCGACAACCCTACCCTGGCCATCGATAAATTTGGTTGCCGAATGGGTTACCAAATGAGCTCCAAAATTCATGGGTCTTTGCAAATAAGGGGTCGCAAAACAATTATCTACCACCATCAAAATTTTGTTGGTTTTACAAAAAGAACCAACTAATTCTAAATCAATTATATCCAGTCCAGGATTGGAGGGAGTTTCCAAAAAAAACAGCTTGGTATTGCTCTGCATTGACGAGGCCCAAGTCTCAGGATTTGTTCCATTGACGAAGGTCGTTTCAATGCCCCACCGCGGCAGCCAATTCATCAATACTTGATAGGTGGAACCGAAAACCGCCCTTGAACAAAGCAGGTGATCCCCAGCTTTTAAATGCCCCATTAGGGCTCCAAAAACTGCCGACATTCCGGAAGACAAAGCCACCGCATTTTCGGTTTCTTCTAGACTGGCAATTTTGGTTTCTAATTCACGGCAATTAGGATTGGTAAAACGACTATAGATATTACCCGTTTCTTCACTGGCGAATACAGCTCGCATTTGCTCAGCATTTTCAAAAGTAAAACTAGAGGTGGGAAAAATCGGAACACTGTGTTCTCTTTCTCCAGTCTGTTTGTTCTGTAACCGAATCGCTCTGGTTTCGAATTGTTTTTTCATAGTTAGAGAATCTTCAGACTAGGTTGTTTTATTTTCCATCAACTGGCCGTTAATGGAAAAATGATAAGCTATCTCCACATTGTGATCCAACATTTTCACTACAGAACAATATTTATCGAGGGACATATCGATGGACTTTCTAACTTTGTCTTCGTTTAAATCGCCTTTGAAATGATAATGAAAGGTGATTTTTTTAAACACTCCCGGAATGGTATCTACCCGTTCGCCTTCCACCTCAATCTTTAAATCTTCTACGGATTGTCGCATTTTTTTTAAAATTAAGTGGATATCGATACTGCTACATCCTCCTGCAGCCATCAACACCAATTGCATCGGACGAGCGCCTTGGTCTTCACCATCGCTGGTTTCTCCGCCATCAATATCTACGGTATGGCCTTCCGCACTAGTGGCGCGAAAATGAACGGCCTGATTGACTCTTTCTAAAGTGACTTTCATAAATTTAATATTTCTTTTCCAATATTTGTATTTAATTTATTATCCTTTAAAACTTCCACGAATTTTAATTCACAGTATCCAGGTACTACGCCATTCGGAAGCGGTTGATAAGGCTGTGCATTTAATTTCATTACTTTTCCGGCGCTGGGATAAACCAAAATCCCTTTATTGGCTGCAAAGTACTGATTATAAATAAATATTTGTTTAAGATCTTCGATGGAAGGTTTGCCTTCCGACAAAACTTTCCATTTAGTATCTAAAATTAGCTGGTCTGTTTTCGTTTTAATAAAAATATCTGGTCTTATTTTTCGATTCAACCAAAAGGGACGTTGCACCTGGCGGTGAACTTCAATTTCGGGATGATGGGCTTTGGTTAATTGTTTATAAATAAAAATTTCAAACAACTGATTCATATCGAATAGAATGGCAATTACATGATGGCGTCCAGTTCGGATATCCGGTTGAAAATTTTTAATGATCAAATAAGCCAATTCTAACGCTGGTCGATAATGTTTAAATCGCTGATCTTCGAGAATTTGACGAAATCTGTTTTCAGAAAAATGCCACTTTGTTAAAACGGGAAAGGCCGTTTGTATGCCAATAGCCTTATTTTTCAAAACCGGATTATCAGTTAGTCTGGGTAAAATTTGCAAGGCTTCTGTAATGATCTGGTTGGCAGGATGCGCATAATCGTAATGTTCCCTACGAACGAAAAACCGTTCCTGATGTGCAACGTTATGCTGTATTTGTTTTTGAAAATCTAACTGTCCCTTCCAAGTTTTTTCATTTTGACGAAATGGTCGATATCTGCGAACCAATCCTCTACTAAGCAACTTTCCAACTTTTTCTAAAAAATGATCAAAATAATAATCCAATAGAAAGTTGGGGCGAATCCCTAAGGAAGTTGGAGCGGTCGTCTCAATTTTTAGTACCCCTGCCATACTTAACATCTCTAATAATACGCGTCGCCAAACTTCAGGTGCTTCATTTTCGGTTTTTGGCAAAATCTCAATCGTTAAAGTCCCTATTTGTAAAATGCCAACATAATGACTAAATCGGATACCATCTGGAAGAATATGATACCAGTGATGGTTACGATAGCTCTGATAGCGTACTAAGGCTTGATGGTGCCTAGTGGTAAAGGCCTGCCCGGACCATTCCATTCCTATTCGGATAACTTGATGCTCAAATACACTAATCTGCATAAGGCGAAAGGTAAATATTTGATGGGAATTTGCCGCTATTCAAGGATTGATAATTTTAAAAGGGAAGAAAAAAAACAAACACATCAAAACTTATTCTAATGTTTATCGTACGTATAGATAAATATTTTATCTGACGATCCAAATTGAATACTTTTTAATTCATTTAATCTCTAAGATAAAGTTCATAACCTAAATTTTAACCTTAAGACATGAAACATCTTTTCTCACTTCTAATTTTTATCTCTTCCAATCTATATTTAACTAGTCAGGAAATTCATACACTCTATTCAATTCCTTCGGAAAAATTAGTTGAAGGCCTCAAAATCAATAACTTAAAGACAATTAATTCAAGTAAACTTGACTATTGTCCAATCCCTTTTGGTAAGGGTATAATCTTTACCAGTAATCGGGTGGAAAACTTACCTTGGTATAAAAGAATCTTCTCAAAAGCCTATTCAAACCTTCTTTTTACGGCAAATACAGGAGAAAACAAATACACTAAACCATTTAGTTTACCTGGAGAGGTAAATGGGAAGTTTAATGAAGGTGCTGCCAGTATAACTTCTGACGGAAAAACGATGTTTTTTACCAGAAATGCGATTAAAAAGAATAAAAATGGATTGTATGATCTAAATATTTATTCAGCAGAATTGATCGATAAAAAATGGCAAAATGTCAAAGAACTTAACTTAGAGGCAGATAATTATACGAATTGTCATCCCGCCATATCAAAAGATGGTCAAACCCTTTATTTTGCTTCCAATCGTCCAGGTGGATTGGGAGGTATGGATCTTTATGTCACCCATTTAGTAGAGGGTGAATGGCAAACGCCTATCAACTTAGGCCCTTCTGTTAATAGTGAAAAGACTGAATTGTTTCCTCAAATTGGACAAGAAGGTGAACTATATTTTTCTTCTGATGATGGTGATGGACTTGGTCAATTAGATATATGGGTGAGCCGATTTGATGAATCAGGCACCGTGGTGGCTAAACAAAATATGGGTGTTCCCATAAATTCAAGCGAGGATGATTTTAGTTTTGTGGTCATGCCGAATGGTCAGTCAGGATACTTGACTAGCAACCGTAAAAATGGACTAGGCGGTGATGATATATATAGTTGGGAAGTTACCTTACCAATAGAAAAAGAAATTGAAGAAACCCCCGAAAGTGAGAATGTCTTTACAAGTATTGACATTAAAGATCATAATGATAATTTACTTTCAGAGGCACAATTAACCCTGATAGAAATTTCCTATGAACTTGTTGATGTTCCTAGTCTAAATCAACCCTTCTTTATTAGCAATAATCTAGATCAATCATTAATTGATATGATTGGAGAAAAGGTAAATCCGATTTCTGGAGAAACAGCAAATCCTCTTTATAAAATAAACCCTTTAAAGCAATATTTTATAGTAGCAGATCATGCTAATTTTAAGACTATGCAACAAGTAGTTTCTGGAGCTTCTTTAATTCAAGATAAATCTTACGCTTTACAACTTATGCCAATCAATGAAGAGTATCAGGCCATAGCGACCAGCACTCCACGAATCAATCCTATTTCTGGTCCTGTTTCCCCAAATGTAAATCCTATTATTTCAGCAGATTTGCCGAATGAAACATTGGCATCTGGAGACGACACTCCCGTAATCCTCGTAGCGGCAGTTCCTCCTGCCTCAGATGAAGAGTTTACTAATAGAGGAGGTGTTATTTTGGAAACGGACAAAGCGGAGGTGGAAGAAAAATCTTACTTCCCACTCTTCAGTAGTATTTATCACGCCTTTAATAAGTATATTCTGAACGCGGAGACCAAACAAGAATTATCGGATGTGGTCAGTATTTTAAGACAAGAAATCAAAACAACTGTCTTGGTAGAATCCCATACAGATAATCAAGGTAGAATTGATTATAATAAAAAATTATCTCAACAACGTGCCAATGAAGTAAAATTATATTTAATCGAACAAGGTATAGAGCCTAAAAGGATTACTGCCATTGGTTATGGTAGTGAACGACCCTTAATTGAGTGTTTGGTTGCAGATGATTGTTCAGAAGAAGCACACCAAAAAAATAGAAGAACAGAAATAATTCTTATAAGACCAGAATAATAGATGAAGAATTAATCACTAGAAAGGCATGAGACATCCCATAAAATCTATATAGTTTGTCAATGTAATAGAGCTATTAGCCTTAAGCTGTAAGCCCTCTCCAACTGCCTATAATACGCGAATGGAGAGGGCTTATTAATTATTGCTTACCACTTTAAAAAGTGCAATCAAGTGCAAATAGAACTAACCTGCACTTTGCATGTCTCAAAACTCGGGATGACTCATATTTTTTTTTTATGTTTCCAACGACGATGAGACCATAGCCAATATTCTGGATTCCGAACAATTAATCGCTCTAGGCAACGAAGATGACGATCGGTAATCTCTCCAGGAGCAAGACTTTGTGGATTATCTGTTACCAACTCCAACTCCACCTCATAATAACCCCGACGCTGTTTTAGTATTTGTACATAGACGACTGGTAGGTCATATTTTCGAGCATAGCGTTCGGCTCCTGGAGCTGTCACTGTTTCTTGATTTAGGAAGGTAGTCCAATATAGATTTTTTGTTTTATTATAATTAGGAGATTGGTCTGCAATGAAAGCTAGCCCCACAGGTCTAGGGCGTTCCTCTTCATAATATTTCGGTAGTCGATCCTTTAAAATCAATTCACTACCATACCGGCTTCGAGATTCCGTCAGCTTTCGATTGAAATAGGCATTTTTTAGTTTAGAAAAAATGGAAGCAATCTTATGTTTAAGTTGATAAGGAAAACCAATACTTGTAATTTCCCAATTTCCATAATGACTTCCGACAATTACTACATTTTTTCCCTGGTCAAAAAATTGATCCATTAATTCAGGATTCCGAATGCGAATTCGACGAACGGCCTCTTTTTCTGACATACTAAACATCCGAATGGATTCTACTACTAAATCACAAAAATGCCGATAAAATAACTTGCCTACTCGATCAACATCAGATTTAGCATATTCAGGAAAAGAATTTTGGATATTTTCTTCCACCACTTTTCGACGGTAGCCAACCACGTAATAAATAAGGAAATACATTAAAGTGGAAAATGGATAAAGAACCGGTAAAGGCAGATAGGAAAGCGGTTTAATGAAAAAATAATACAAGACTCGGCTCATGGAAAAATAGACTTTATGCTAAATTAGTTTTATCAGTTCAAAATTAGAGGTTTTGTTCCTTATCAATGAACACCTACCTACCAGCAGGCGAAGAATCTCTTAACCATAGCTACGAAGATGATCTTGTCCGGCGGACAAACGAGCATGGGAAGAAGTGTTGGAAAAATAGACCAATTTTGAGTCGTACGAAATTATTTAAAATAAGGTAAGGATAATAAAAAAAAGTAAGGACGCAAAAGATGCGCCCTTAACCCCAAAAAACCAAATGAAAATTTTATGTAAACGGAATAGAATCCAATTCCGATTTAGACTAGTTATTATATTCAATCGAATTACCTAAAAATCAAATTTAATTTTGTTTGTTCAAATATTATAATGTTTAGTGATAATATGAGTAAAAATGGTGAAAAGCAGCAATAATTCTTGTCTGGAGGACTTTTTATTAAATAAAACAAGGTTTTATACCAAATTTATTTTTAAACTCTAGAGTTCACTATACCAGATTTTGGGTAAAATTGGACAATTAATCTATTTTTTTTTATTATTTAATAATTAGTTCACCTAAGAACATTATATTTGCAATAGTAAACAGGTCATTTTCTATACTTGTTGGCCCTTCTTCAGTGTATTTCCTCTTTACAATTAGGTTACCAATACCTAAATATGGAAAACACGGTTAATTGAATACTCACCACCATCCCTGATAACCAGTTTTAAACAATTGCTTATCCCTCAAAAGAGTTTTGGGTGAGTACAGAAGAATTACAATATCAATTTTATAACCAAAAATTATTCATCAAAGATGAAAAAGCTATTTACTTTTTTATGCTTTTTATCGGCCTTCTCCATGAGTGCACAGGTTGATTTTAATGCAAAAGATTTTGTAAACCCCTACGACGGTGTATTCCGCCCGGGTTCAAATCTGGATTATTATCCCAACTGGTCTACCATTCAATTGGGTGATCTAGCTGGTGGAAATTCCGCTGAGGGAATCATGGGAATAGGTGCAAAAACCCTACGTCCGGTCTTATCCGAGTCGGTTTTAGAAATATTTGGATATGATGTAGTGGTAGATGATTTTCAACATTTCCAGAGTTTAGGAATGGATGAATTTACAGCCGTACTTGCCTTCCCAGTTGAATGGCACAAGGATTTCACTGAATATTGTCCCGGTACACCTTCCAATTTATTTGCTAATCTACACACTCCTATTTGGGATGGTGGCGCTAATGGTACTCCATATAATGACGAAAATTACTTCGCCGCCTATGTTTATAAGACCGTTAGCACTTATGATGAATTCGTGAAATTCTGGGAAATCTGGAACGAGCCAGGCTTTGATTATACCGGTAACACAGGATGGAGAGGACCTGGTGATCCACAAGGAAACTGGTGGGACAATGATCCAGATCCATGTGATTATATCCTACAAGCACCCATCGAAAATTATGTTCGAACACTCAGAATTGCTTACGAAGTTATCAAGACCATATCCCCGAACGATTATGTTGTTACTGCAGGTTTTGGATTCCAGAGTTTCCTGGATGCTGTTCTTAGAAATACCGATAATCCAGATGGTGGTTCTGTTACCCCGGAATATCCTGAAGGTGGTGGTGCTTATATTGATATCATGGGTTTACACAACTACCCACATATTGATGGTACTACTCGTTTGAGTAACATCCAATTTTTTGAAAGACATTCTGATCGTGCTGCGGAAGGCCTTCTTTATCGTCGTGATTTCTTCCAAGAAATTTTTGACAATTATGGATATGATGGGGTTACCTATCCTAAAAAATTAACCCTTTGTACGGAGATGAATACGCCTCGTGAATTTGATGGCAACGATGATGGTCGTTACTTTGCGGGAACCGTTTCTCAGCGTAATTATATTATGAAAACATTCGTCACCGCCATTACCAATGATGTAATTAACTTTCACGTCTACTCTATCGGTGATAATCCAGGTTCAGGATTAGGCTTCGATAAGATGGGCCTTTATGAAGATTTAAGTGTGGTAGATCCTGGTGAGGAAGTATTAAACGAAGAAGGAATCGCCATGAAAACTACCTCTGATATGTTATGGGGAACAGTTTATGATGATAGTCGAACCGCAGCATTAAACGCCCCTGATGGTGTAGAGGCCCACGCCTTTCTGCGTCCTGATGGTCGTTATGTTTATATGTTATGGGCAAGAACAACCATTGATAATTCTGAATTTGCAAGTAAGAATTATAGCTTCCCTGGAAATTTCGAATACGGTGACTTAGAACGACGAAACTGGAATTATTCGATTACCAATGCAACAAGTCAGGAAAACGCTTCTAATATAAGTTTAGACGCTACCCCATTCTTTTTATTAGAACCAAATACCAACAATGGGACTTTTGTAAGTATCAATTGCCCAGCTGATATTAGTTTGGAAATTCCTGCAGGTTCTAACGGTATCGATATTAATTATAGCAATCCTACTACTTCTACTAACTGTCCTTCCAATAACGTTACACTAACTCGGACCGCTGGTCCTGCCAGTGGTGATAATTTTGGAGTAGGGACCACCACCGTTACTTATCAAGCGACTAACGATTGTGGACAATCGGCTTTCTGTTCTTTCACCGTAACAATTACCACTGGTGATCCAGAACCTCCTACAGGTTCTTATTGTTCCGCTTCTTCTATGGAGCCTTGGCAGGAGTACATTACCAATGTTGCTTTTCAAGAAATCAACAATGCATCAGGAAAATGTGATACAGATTGTGGTTACGGAGATTTTACAAATTTAACTGCTAACATTAGTGCTGGTGGATCTTATGGAATAACATTAACGCCTGGTTTAAGCTGGCCTGGTCAAGATGCAGATCTTTACTGGCGAGTATGGATTGACTTGAATGGTGATGGTGATTTTACAGATGCAAATGAAAAAGTACTAGAAATGTATGGTGGTCGTGAAGCCGTTAGTAATACGATCAGTATTCCAGGTAATGCACAAGAAGGAAATACCCGGATGCGAATTGCGGCTAAAAAAGGTAGTTATGCTACATCTTGTGAAATTTTCCTAAAAGGGGAAGTAGAAGACTACACGGTTAATATTGGTGAAGGTAATACAGGTTGTACCCTGACAGGACAGTCCTGTAACGACGAAAATGATTGTACAACAGATGACGTTTATAATGGTGATTGTGATTGTGTCGGTACATTCCAAGATAGTGACGGCGACGGCGTTTGTAATGCAGATGACGAATGTCCTGGTTTTGATGACAACGTAGATGATAATAATAATGGTATTCCTGATGGTTGTGATCAACCAATGGGCGAATACTGTGAGGCTAGTTCAGACGAACCATGGGAACAATATATCCGTCAGGTAGTTGTTGGAGATATTAACAATCTAAGTGGAAAATGTGATAACGGTTGTGGTTTTAGCGACTTTACCAATATCTCAACCGAATTAGTGATTGGTGATCTTTATGATATCGCGTTAACCGCAAAATATAGTTTTCATAATCATGACGAATACTGGAGTGCTTGGATTGATTTTGATGGAAACAATAATTTCTCGGCAGACGAATTGGTTATTTCCCGATTTACAGCTGATCTAGGATACGGAATTATTACGCACACCGTATCAAACGCTTTTACCGTTCCTGCCAACGCTCAACCTGGCACGGTTAGAATGAGAGTAGCCCTAAGCCGAGACGGTTTTCCTGCTCCTTGTGGTGATATTACTTACGGTGAAGTAGAAGATTATACCATTGTCTTAACTACAGGTAATAGTACGAATGGAATAGATTCGGATATCAACGCAAGTGTAAGAGAAGAAGTTGGCATTGACTTTACAGATATGCGACTTTATCCAAACCCTGCCGTGAATTCCATGACGATTGACCTAACCAGCTACGAACAAATGGAAGGAGTTGTAAAAATCCAAGATCAGATGGGTCGAATTTTGGTAAGCTTCCCACTAGAGAGCCTCACAGGAGCACGTACGCAAATTGACTTGTCTGAGCTTAACAACGGTTTATACTTTTTAACGGTACAACCAAGAAAAGGCAAACTCATTAGTAAGCGTTTTACGGTGATCAATGAGTAATTTATAGAAAAAATATCAGCGAAAGCTGTATAACAATAAAGAGGCGCCATTTCTTAAGTGAAGTGGCGCTTTTTTTTCATAATTCTATAAAATAAATTCTTATTTATTTGTACTTCCTATATCTTATCCTTAACTTGTAGAAATCATTAGGCTCTTCAATATCTTCCTAGCAGAAAAATCTTTCTGTATGCACTCCCTAAAATTGATCTTAACGTTGGTTTAGTTTTCACTCGAGAAAAGAGGTGTTTATTTTTTAATTTCTGACCGTAAATTTTACCAACTCCATAACTGTTATTACGATCAAGTATTAATTACTTGGATAAATCTATTATATCCGTATTAATTAAGAATAAAACCATAACAATAAATTTACAATAAAAACTAAGACATGAAAATATCCACCAACAAAATTTCACTCAACAGCTATCCCCTACTAAATCCTTTAAGAATAATCATGCTCCTTACTTTTATAGGTTGTTTTTTTTCTTTTCATCTCAACGCACAGCAATTATTGATCAACGAATTTTTGGCTTCCAATGGCACCACCAATACGGATGAGTTTGGAGATGCTGACGATTGGATAGAAATATACAATCCAACGGCAAGTCCTGTTAATCTCGGAGGCTATTATATAACCGATGATTTAACGGAGCTAGATCAATGGCAAATTCCAACAACCAATGCCGGACAAACCACCATCCCAGCAGGAGGTTACCTTCTATTATGGGCAGACAAAGAAACCGAACAAGGAATTCTTCACGTAGATATAAAATTAGGATCTGGTGGTGAAGACGTCGCCTTAGTAAGTCCAGATGGGGTAACAATCGTAGATAGCTATACCTTCGGTGTACAGGCTCAAGATGTTTCTGAGGGTAGGTCACCTAACGGAGGTCCAAACTTCGATTTCTTTGGTGAACCAACGCCCAATGAACCAAATAATACCGATCCGGGATTGACATTAGTAGAACCCGTTTCCTTTTCTTCTCAAGGTGGAATTTTTAATAATAGTCAATCCATATCTTTGACCACCACTACAAATGATGCAGATATTCACTACACGACAGATGGTTCTGAACCAACGGTAAACGATCCCATATATAGTGGTCCGATTATAATAAACTCTAATACCCCACTCCGAGCAAGGGGCTTTGCTCCACCACTGATTGAAAGTAAAGTTCGAACACAAACCTATTTATTCAATATTTCACATACCTTTCCAGTAGTTGCTTACACAGCGGATCCGGATGAGTTGTTCGATCCTGAAACGGGAATGTACACCAACTTTGAAGAAGATATTGAAATTGTAGCCAATGCCGAACTGTATGAAACAGACGGTACACAAGGTTTTAATATGTTATTTGAATCCGAACTTCAAGGAACTGGAACGGTCGTTTATCCACAAAAATCTCTGGCCTTGAAGGCTAAAAAAAATTTGGACGGATCTGTCATTCCTTATGAGGTATTTCCGGACGAAGATCTAGAAGAATACCGCAGTCTCGTCCTAAGAAACAATGGTCAAGATTGGAACATTACGCATTTTCGAGATGCGATGGTTACCGGCTTGGTAAGAAATGTAAACGATGTCAGTAATACTATTGAAGAACCAATTATTTACGGACAGGCGGATCGACCTAGCATTGTTTATCTAAATGGCGAATATTGGGGCATTTATAATATCCGAGAAAGAATGGATAAAAGATATATTAAAAATAGATTTGATGAGGACGACGATGAAATTGATTTTTTAGAAAACGAGAGTGAAGTAAGAGAAGGAGATTTCAATGAATGGAATACTTTTGAAGATTTTTTCATCAACAATGATTTGTCTAACGATAATAATTTTGCTCAGCTAACTGAACAATTAGATCCAGACCATTACAGAGATTATATTGTTTTTAATCTTTTTGTTGATAATGCTGACTGGCCAGGTAATAATAATCGGTATTGGAAAAAAAGAGACAGCAACGAAAAATGGAGGTGGTTGACTTGGGATTTAGACTTTTCCTTTGGTCTATTTAATCACGATGATCCAGGCAATTTTAACTCCGCTTATTTTCAAGCAAATTCTTTAGAAAGATTACTAAATCCGACGGACTTTCTATGGCCTAACCCACGTTGGGCAACCGACTTATTTAATAATATGCTGGATAATGATCAATGGCGATACGATCTAATTAATCGGATGGCTGATCAGTTGAATGTCCTTTATACGCCGGAGAGAATGAATGCTCGTATTTCTCAATACAGGGATGAATATGCGCCAGAAATTCAAGAACATCACGATCTTTGGAGTAGTGGATTTCAGGTGTGGAACGAAAATGTACAAAAACTCAGAACCTTTGCCAATGGCCGACCAAATGTAGTGCGAGAAGATTTTGTATCGGCCTTCGACGAAATCTCTGGAACTACGAATCTGACAGTTAATCTAAATCCTGCTAATCGTGGTAGTGTTGCTTTTAGTACTATTAATGTAGCAGAAAATATCGCCCCTTTTTCAGGTACTTACTTCCGAGGAATTCCCATTCCAGTAAGAGCAATTCCGAATAGAGGCTATGTATTGAATAACTGGTCTGGAGCCTTAAATGGAGACAATCCCTTAGAGTCCTTAACAGTAGTATTCAATAGCAATAGTAATCTCACCGCAAACTTTATAAAAGGTTCAACTTCTACCCAACCAATCGTCATCAATGAAATAAATTATAATTCACCTGACAGCCCTGATCCAAATGATTGGGTAGAACTACATAATCCAAACAACAACGCTGTAAATATTTCTGGATGGTACTTTGAAGATGAAAGTGGAGACTATTTTGGGTTACCTAAAAACACCATAATTCCTGCTAATGGATATTTGGTACTGGCAGAAGATTTAGCTAGTTTCCAAAATATTTATCCCAATGTAAACAATGTCATAGGGGATTTCGGTAGAGACCCTGGCGGTTTTGGACTAAGCGGCGGTGGTGAACTGATTACGCTAAAAAATGCGAATGGTGTTTTAATTGACGAAGTAGAATACGATGATAAAAGTCCTTGGCCCACCGAGCCAGATGGAGACGGCCCTACCCTACAACTAATCGATCCAGGATTGGACAACGCCTTAGCTTCGAGCTGGAAAGGTACTCCTGCTACTCCGGGAGCAAATAATGGAACGATCGGTGGACCTCAAAATCAAACAATAAACTTCCCAGCTATAAGCGATAAAAATATCAACGATGGTCCATTTACTATCAGTGCTACTGCCACTTCCAGTCTACCTGTAAGTTTTGAAATCATCACCGGTCCTGCTACTATAAGTGGGAATACCATTACATTAAATGGAACCACTGGTACCGTTCGTGTGCGTGCCAGCCAACCGGGTAATGGTCAATGGAATCCAGCCCCTTCTGTCGATCAAAATTTCAACGTAACCAGTGGTCCCACCAATGGCGATTGCGATGACATCACTTGGACAACAACTTCCAACAGCGTCACTATTTCTGGTGTAAATTCTGGAAATTATATTGTCAAATTGTTTAGTGCAAACTATAATACCATTTTCAATTGTACTAATTGTCCTATACCAGTAACTATTGACAACTTAGACGATGAAGTTCATCACATTGATGTTCAGTTATATACTGAAAACTGGCAGGCCATATGTACTTTAAAAGAAGATATTATCTTGGGTGGAAATCCCACTCCAGAAATAGACTTAAGCTGTCCTTCTGATATTACCATTCAAATACCTCAAGGAAATACCACCACCACGGTAAATTATAGTCTTCCTTCAGTTAGTACGAACTGTGCCTTTGATGGTCTTTCTTTGAATCGGACAGGTGGTCCTATAACTGGAAGTAGTTTATCATCAGGTTTTTATATAGTTAACTATCAAGCTACTGATAATTGTAATAATATTGAAAATTGTAGTTTTAATATAATAGTTGAACCTTCCTCTATCAATCCTCCTGAAAACTATTGTCAATCAAATAGTGAGCGACCTTGGGAAGAATGGATTGCTAGAGTAGCAATTGGTTCCATTGATAATGCTTCTGCAAAATGTGGACCAGACGAATGTGGATATTCGGATTATACAGATATTTCTACCACCCTAAGTAAAGACAATAATCATAATATTCAACTAATTCCTGGACTTAGCTGGAGTGGCCACCAAACCAATCTATTTTGGCGTGTTTGGATTGATTTAAATCAAGATGGTGACTTTAGTGATAGTGGAGAACGGGTACTTCAAGGAAACAGTGGTAACCAACCGCTTAACGGAGCAATAAATATTCCTGTTAACGCCACAAATGGAGCAACTCGAATGCGCGTGAGCATGAAAGAAGGTAGTTATCCTACTCCGTGTGAATCATTCACGAAAGGTGAAGTTGAAGATTATACCATCATAATTAGGGATGGTAATGGTTCTTCCGGACTTTACGTAGCTCCCGGTCAGGAGTTATTGTTTCTTCGTGGAGCACCTTCTGCTGATGGCATTCAGTTAAATTGGACTACGAATACAGATTATAAAAATGATTTCTTTGCGATTGGTCGTTCTTATGATGGGGTTAATTTTACGGCCATTGAACACAAAGATGCTTTAGGCCTAGAGACTACGGATGCCCTTCAATACCAAACCTATGATTACGAAAGGTTATCTCACGGAATCGTTTATTACCAAATTCAAGTAATCCATTTAAACGGAGGGAGTAGTTATTCTAACATAATTGAAATTAACAACCAGAGGATAAAAGATAAATTCGTTTTATTTCCCAATCCAGCTCAAGATGAAGTGCGGGTAGATCTTTCCAACTATGCGGGCAAACCAGCCACTCTTCAAATTCACAATGCCTTTGGTGAAGAAATGGCAAAGAAAATAGTAGAAGAATTGCCGATCCAACCTCTGCGTTTTGATTTAAGAAATTTGCCAGCAGGAACCTATTCTATATCAGCAAAAATTGGTCATCATAAACGCCTAAGTCGATTACTGGTAATTATAAAAGAATAGATTATATTTTTGGATAAACCAAAAGCGTCCTTATTCTATGAATGGGGACGTTTTTTTTATTTAAAAGCTACCCATCGTATCAACAATACATTTAAAAATAATTCCTTATCTTTCGCTTTCACATTCTGCTTCTCCCCTTATGAAAGCAACCAACATCACGGAAAGAATCCGACGGATTAAAGACCATATTGGCAGAGCCAGTTTAAAAACTGCTTTTGAAGATTTGGAGGATTTAATTCGTTCGATTGATGGGATGGAAATAGAAAATGAAGAAGAACGAGAATTTATTAATCAACTCATTACCATCAAGGCTCGTTATAATAGTTTTAATGATTCTGTCATTACCGGTATTGGAGCTCAGCAAGAAGAACTTAATTTAATTACCAATTCTCTCTTAACACTGACCGATAGTGTACAAGAATTACTAGCTGCTAATCCTGATTTAATTGTACCAGAAAAACCAGAAGAGATTACGGCCAATCTGGCCATTCCAACTGAAACAGTCACTACTTCTCAGCCATTGTCCGAGGCCAGAGGAGCCGACAACAGCGGTTGTCTTTTTTCCTTTAGCAAATCTGCCGATCAAACCAATGTTAATGTCCAAGCTAATTGGTTGAAAATATTTGGAGGTCTGGCACTATTTATTTTAGCACTTGCTTTAGGCTTTAAATTGATTTTTGGGATGGACGGATGTAATCAGAAGGATCAAGCACAGGACCATAAAAAACCTCCGGTCGAACAACCTCCTCCTTCTCCTGATCCGGATAAAAATTTAGTAAAAACTTTTGATATTAATTTTCCAACTAACAGCAGTTCGGATATAGAAAGGATGGCTAAAATGCTAGAAGCAGGAAAGAAAACAGGTCGTGAGCAAGTTGTATTTTCTAATATTCTATTTGGGAATAATAGCATAAAATTAAATGCTAAAGCAAAGACTGAATTAGATCATATAGCTATGGTTTTAAAACAAGTTCCAGATCAACGTATCATGCTCTCTTCGACTGTTGGACCAGAAGAGTCTACCAATTTTAAAGGAAGCAAAGAAATCACTCTAGGAGATGTTCGAGCACGACAGATGTTTGAATATTTAAAATCTAAGGGAGTTCCAATTACGCAGATGGAGTTTGAAGGAGGTGGAGTGAGTGATCCACAACGAGCTATAATTAGTTTTTATTGATTAATTGAAAATTTAGTACACTGTGCATTAAGTTGCTTTGTATTTTGAATAGGTTGTTTTTGGTG
>CAZYAC010000043.1:0-2086 GCA_964645475.1 uncultured Saprospiraceae bacterium
GTGCTAAAAAATGCATCGACACTATCGATGGTTTCGTACCAGAATCCAAGAATTTTCTCTTTATGTTTTCGTTTTATTTTCCTAGGCTTTCCATTGCGTTTGTATAAAGCTTTATCACTGATTACTTCATGTGCAGGTTTAGGTCGAAGAAATTCATCGCCTATTGAAACAACCGCAGTCGGACCTAAGATAAAAATCCTTTCCATTTCAACTTTAATTTTTTCTTCTTTGATAGAAATAGTTAAGACAAAAGAGAGTTCAGTATAAGATACACTATAGAAGACATTGTCTTGATAATTATAAAATCCTCGTCCAATTAGCTTGCTTCGATCTTCCGAATAGGCGTCGAATTGCATGGGTTCTCCACTAAATTTTCGGGCGAACCATTCTTCGGCAATCTGATAAAGTTCTGATTTAGACTTTCCTGGAAAATGTAATATCTCTTTTAGAATCACTTCTCCATTCTTGTCATAGTCCAGCGGTTGCTGGTAACTAACGCGCTCCTGCGCCAGTAAACTGGTCGCAAAAAGGAGCCCTAAAAGCAGGCAGGTCGATTTCATAGGCTTTAATTTATATAGCTTTAATAAATAATTCTCTTGTTATAAATATAACGAAAATTTTATTCCAAAATTGAATTTTAGGAAAACCTTAAATGGGTTTAAGGGATCTTTAACTTTAATTCACCCTTCCAACATTTCCATTTCTAGATAACAAAACAGCTACACCTCTAGTAGTTGGGAATTGAGCCATAACAATTATCATTATCACGGTAAGTGGTACACATAATAACATTCCCACAACTCCCCAGATCAACCCCCAAAGGACAAGAGATAGAATGATCACAAATGGACTGATGTTCAAAGAATTACCCAATAGACGGGGTTCTAGAAAACTACCAATTAAAAATTGTAGGCCAGTAATAATGAAAAAGACGGCAAAGAAGGGTCCTAAGGTATCGAATTGCACCAAAGCCACCATGGACGGAAAAAAGGTGGCCACCATAGAACCAATGGTTGGAATATAGTTTAACAAAAATATTAAGAATGCCCAGAAGACCGGAAAATCTACTCCAATAAAATAGAGCACCAGAAAACTCAATACCGCAGTCAAAATACTGGCTCCAGTTTTAACGGATAGATAGGTTTTGGTCGCAGAATTAGCATGGTCGAGGATCGTATTAAAATTGGTAGCTCTTTCTTCAGACCAGTTGAGAGCAGCTATTTTTCTTGGAAAAGTGTGTTGTTCAAATAATAGAAAAACCACATAGATAAGAATTAAAACTGCTTTTTGGGCTAAGGCTGTAATTGAATTAATAAGTTGTCCAGTATATTCATTGAGGTTGAATTCATGGGCCATACTACTTAGATTATACTGTTTTTCTAATCCAAGATATACCAGAATCCGTTGTAATTGTTGCTCGATATTTACGCGGTAACTGGGCGCGTTGGTCGTCATCATTTCAATATTTTGGGCAACCACATTCCCTAATAAAAAAAGGACCCCAATAATTAAAATACTTGAAACTAATAAGGAAAGACTATTAGGTACATGTTTATTGATCCATTCAGGTTTCCGTACCCATTCATTAATAGAGGTGATGACATACCAGATAACAATCGCCAAAAAAAGAGGGACTAAAAAGGGTTTACCAATCACCAATAGGGCTATTATAAAAGCCAAGACAATCACATAAGAGGCAATTTTTTCTATTTTCATCAAGTGTAATTTGGATTTGGATTTTCTTCTTTAAAAACACAAATATACCTTTTAATTTAATTTCTAATCTTGATTTAAGTTAACAAATAAAGAATTTCGAATATCGATTATTCTCTATTAGAAATTCATTATTACCCCCCTATTTCTTCCGTCCTTTTAAATACTGTTCCCACTTATCCAAAACTGCTTGAAAATCCTCCGGCAATTCTGATTCAAAAAGCATTTGTTCTCCTGTTCGAGGATGTACAAACCCGATGGATTTAGCATGTAAAACATGACGCGGAATCATCTTAAAGCAATTCTCTACAAACTGTCGATATTTATTGAACACCGTACCTTTAATTACCTTATTACCACCATATTTAGCATC
>CAZYAC010000043.1:2186-20247 GCA_964645475.1 uncultured Saprospiraceae bacterium
GATATTTATTGAACACCGTACCTTTAATTACCTTATTACCACCATATTTAGCATCGTTGAAAAGCGGATGGCCCGTGTGCTGCATATGCACCCTAATCTGGTGAGTTCGCCCAGTTTCTAGCTGACATTCGATTAGACTGACGTAATACATATCAAGTAACACCTTATAATGTGTCACGGCATGCTTACCTCCTTCATCATCTGCATAAACCGTTTGCTTGGTTCGATTGGCGGGATGTCGTCCCAGATTCCCTGTGATCGTTCCTTCGTTATCTTCAAAATTACCCCAAGCCAAGGCGACGTATTTTCGTTCCACCGTATGATCGGCAAATTGCTTGCTAAGGTGCGTCATGGCTTCTGGCGTCTTAGCGATAACCATCAAACCTGTAGTATCTTTATCAATCCGATGAACTAAACCAGGCCGATCGGGTTCATTCCCTTCTTTGATGGGTAATTCTTTTTTAAAATAATACATGAGGGCATTCACTAAAGTTCCATCGCGTTGTCCAACTCCCGGATGGACAGTTAATCCAGCTGGTTTATTGATAACCAATACGTCTGGATCTTCGTACACAACGGTTAGCGGAATATCTTGCGGAATAATTTCAGGGCTTCCTTCTCGTGGTTCATCGAGATAGACGATTATTTCCTGATTGGGTTTTATTTTGACATTGGGTTTGACTTCCTTCCCATCCAAAGTGATCATTCCCTTTTTAATGGCATTTTGAATCTTGTTACGAGAAACTTGAAAAAGTTTGTCAAACAAAAATTTATCTAAGCGAATCGGAGATTGTCCTGGGTCCACCTTTATTTTTTGGAACTCAAATTTTTCTTTCTTCGACTGTTCGTCCGTGGATGGTTCTTTCATAATATTGCTTTTGGCTATTGGCCTGTTAGCTATTTGCTTGTTAGTTTTCTTCAATCGTAACTTAGATAAGAAGAAATCTAAAAGCCGTTTTTTATTTCTTTTTAAATAAATAAAGTCTTTGGTATTTAGGAAAAAAATAAGTGGTGCGTCCTCCAATTTTATCCCATGCAACTAATTCCTTTCCATTGGGTGCAGCAGTCCCTTCTTTCCTCCATTCAAAAAACCAATTATCTGGATACTCTTTATAATAAGCAGAGCGTTCGATAGCGGTCTTTAGAATATCTTGCATAACAACAAACACTTCTTTTAGTTTTTTAGTTGGAATAGCTCCAACTTGTGAGGCTGGATGTATTCGTGTTTTATAACAAACTTCGTCAGCGTATAAATTCCCAACTCCAGCTATTATTTTTTGATTTAATAAAAAACTCTTAATGGATCCTTTTTTATTTTTGGTAGCGGCTAGGAATGCTGTCTCTGAAATTTCCAAGGCGTCTTGCCCCAAACCTACTTTAGAGATATACGCCTCCAGATTCTCTACATAATTGATCCTTGCAAATTTTCTAGGACAGTCAAAACCTAGTCTTTGGTTATTGGAAAAATAAAACACAAACCGCTCATGCTTGGTACGGTCCTCATCCATTTCATAATAATTCAGATCACCAGTCATTCCAAAATGCAAAAGGAGATATTCGTCATTATCTAGTCGTGCAAATAAATATTTTCCTCGTCTATAAGAATCTACAAAAGTTCGACCTGTAAGCTTATCAATAAACTCATTTCCTGTCAAGTTACGAATTATTTTATCATCACTTACCACTACCCTTTCAATCTGTTGATTAAGGCTGGTTCCGTCAAAGTATTTTTTAAAGGTTTCTACTTCTGGTAGTTCGGGCATGGGTGTTTTCTGTTTATAGTGGTTAATAGGTTATTTCGATATTTTCTCGCAAAGGCGCTAAGGCGCAGAGCGTTTGTTGCATGTAAATCATTTTTTTTTTATTAATCTTATTCCGGATACTCCACTCGAACATGATAAATACTATTTAATAATTTTTTAAATTCCAACTTACAAACTTCCAATTCTTTAAAGCTTAGTTGAGAATGAATCAGTTGTCCTTTTACAATCTTTCCTTGGATGATTTTGTTAACCAAGATATCAATATCAGATTCTGTAGGATCTTTCATTCCTTTAGCAGCTGCTTCAATACTATCCGCTAGCAGTAATATAGCTTCTTCCTTCGTATGGGGACGAGGACCAGGATACCGAAAGGATTTTTGATCAATCACACCGTTTGGATTTTGCTCAATGTGTTGGTGATAAAAATACTCAACACGAGTGGTGCCATGATGCGTTCTGATAAAATCTATAATTATCTCCGGTAATTTATATTCTTTCGCCAATTCAACGCCATAAGGAATGTGTTCTATTATTTTTTCAGCGCTTTCTATCGGCGGTAAATTATCATGTGGATTTTGTCCTTTTTGATTTTCAATAAAATACTCAGGAACTTTCATTTTTCCTATATCATGATATAAAGCCGCAACCTTTACCAATTGAGCATTAGCGTCGATCTTCCGCGCGGCTGCTTCGCTCAAGTTGGCAACTTGTAAAGAATGCTGTAAGGTTCCTGGGGCTTTAATCGACAACTCTTTCAGCAAAGGTTTATTCATATCAGATAATTCCGTTAAGGTAATGGAAGAGGTAAATCCAAATATCCTTTCCAATAATGGAATGAGTGGATAAGCTAATAAGGTTAGAAATACGTTTATAAATATCCAAGTATAAATAGGCCAGTCGATGGTCGAGAGTCCACCCTCCTCGATCAAGGAAAGCCCTAAATAGGCAATTCCATATGCTAAAAAGATATAAACCATCGATGAAAAGAAACGCGTCCAATCACGGACTTTGATATTACTAAGTACTGCCACAATTCCCGCTAATAATTGCAAAAAAGTAAAAGCGTATCCTAAATCAGAGAGAAAACTTGTAATCAAGACAACGATCACATGGGTAAATAATGCAAGTCTTTCATTATAAAATATATTGATAACTATCGGAGCAATACAGAATGGAACGATATATAAACTCAAAGTGTCATTTATTCTAACAATGTAAACCAGATAACTGTAAATCAAAGGCCACATCATCGCAAAGCAAAACGGTTTTAGATGCGAATATACCTTTGACGCATGAAAACGCAGATACATGATGAAAACTCCCAAAATAAACCCAGTAAGTAATAGGTACCCTACATAAACCCACCAAGTAGACTTATGGGTGGCAACTGTCGCTTGATAATGATTTTGATAAGCAATGAGTTCTTGATAAATGGAATCCGTAATTAGGTCGTTCTTACGAACGACTACTTCTCCTTTCCGAATCATTCCATAAGTAGTGGAAATATTAGTTAATCGCTCGGCTCGATATTGTTCGGTGAGTTCGGAGTCATATTCTACATTAGCGGCATAATCCCTACGCAAAAGAGGAATTAGAAACTCAGCTTCCGGCAAACCACTTTGGAACAGCGTATCTGTTATCCAAAAATCAATCTCTTTGGGGTTCAATAAACTTTCAACTGTTTTTTTGGTCGTCGTGTTTCCATTGCGGAGCATGATTATTTTGTCCTTTTCCAAGTTCGCCAATTCGTGATCCTCTGTAATCAGGCCACGTTGATAAATCCGATCAATAAACTGACGTCCAAAATTAATATAGGTTTCCGGTTCTCTATAAACATGGGTAAACTGGCCTTCTTGTCGGACGGTAGCAAGTTGAATGTCAAAGTTTTTTTGAAAAATATTTTTACGTTGTCTTGCTCGATCAGGATTAATAATATAGTAAGGAATTGTATTGGTAACCGCTGATTTTTCTTGTTCTATAAGTTCCTCAGGTTTTTGAATAGCAAAATTAAACGGAGCAGCTAGATCATCATAACGCCAACGTTGTCCTTTTTCAAATTCATATTTAAAACGGGTATTATTAGGAAAAAGGAAACTAATAAAAACAGCGGTACCCAAAACGATCAGGTACTTTGTGACACTCGACATTGGTGTTCCCATTATATTCATCTCTGACGCTCTAGTGTTTTTTAGGATCGGGCGATCCAAGGGGTCTCCGGAACTTCCAAATCGTGACTTAGTTTTCGTCCTAACATAAATAAATAGTCTGATAATCGATTGAGGTAAACCACTAAAATAGGAGGTACCGTTGCTGGTTCGTTTTCGGATAATGCAACTACCAATCGTTCTGCGCGACGACAAACGCATCTACAAACATGAGTTTGTGATACGGTCATGTGACCACCGGGTAAGATAAAATTTTTGAGTGGTGGAACGACGGCATCAATATTATCGATTCCATTTTCTAAAAGAGCAATATCTTCTTCCGTTAAGTCAGGCGTCGTCATTTCTTTAGAAGGATCACTTGCTAGATTGCTACCAATGGTGAATAGTCGATTTTGAATTATTTCGATCATTTTTTGATCCTCATTATCCGCTATTTGATCTCGTAATAATCCTAGATGGGCATTTAATTCATCTACGGTCCCGTAGGATTCAATCCGGATATGATATTTTGGAATTCGCGCGCCTCCATAAAGTCCGGTAGTTCCTTTGTCACCTGTTTTCGTATATATTTTAAAGGCCATATTTATAGATGTTTATTTTTAAGTTAAAGCTAGATCCCAAATGTACGAACAAAAATGGGAATTAGTCATTTACCATCAAATTACAGCCTCTAATATCACTTGCATCTAAACGGCCAATTACGCGAAAGGAATAATCTTCATGAATCTGCCCTAAATCATCAGTAGCAATAAAACTACAACTGTCCACATTTGCCAAATCTATGATATTCAATAGGCCCGTTCGACCAGGAGATACGTAAGAGAAAGGATCCGTAATTTCTCGAGCTAACACGCTTAATGTCGGTGTTCCTTTAAACCAACCGTCTCCAGTAGAATAAGCCTGTGAAAGTAATTCTGTCATCCCATATTCGGAATGAATCTTGGTCAGATTAAAAGCATTTTTGAGCATGGAGTGCAGTTCGTCTCGGGTAATTTCCTTTCGTCGACCTTTCATTCCGCCCGTTTCCATAACGATGATTTTCGATAAGTCTTGTGGAAATTGTTCCGCTAGGTCGAGCAAGGCAAAGCTTACCCCTATCAATAAAGTAGGTGTTTGATGGGCTTGATTATATGCTAATTGTTTTGAAAGTCCCTTTAGGTTGTCCAAATAAAAACCACTTTCTTGAAAGCGTGATTTTCTAATAAATTCCTGAGCCATATACACCAATGAGCTTCCTTGACGTTCTAAATAGGCAGGTAATAATGCTAAAACGCAATATTTCTCTACAGATCCGTAAAAGGATGCAAAACCAGTCCGGGCAACATCAAGATAAAAGGCTGGATCGACCACTGGATGTTTACTGATGACAGATCCAGTGGTACCACTGCTTGTAAAGGTGATTTTTGCCCGATTCTTGCCACTGATGATCTTATGGGACTTAAATAGCTCAATGGGAAGAAATGGAATATCGGAAATCGAACGGACTTGAGATGGTTGTATTTTTAAAAGAGACAAATATTCCCGGTACACTGGGTTTTGTCGTGACTGGTATTCAAAAATTTCTAATGCTTTTTTTTGAAAATCATCAGCTTGAAGTTTTAATATAGATGTTTTTGAGATCACAAAAATTAGCTATCTTTGGTTAAAATGAGTAATTTGAATTTTGGGAGGTTGTAAAGCACCTTCAATTTTAAATATATAGAATTATGAAAATCAAATATCTTCTCGGTCTTTCTATTCTTTTGATTTTTGGAGTTTGGGCTTGTACTTCCCCTTCGGACTTTAGTGATATTCCTGAAATTGATTTCCAAGGGTTTAGCAAAAATACATTATTACAGGGAAGTCAGAATCAGGATACGGTCATTCTTCGAATTGGTTTTAAGGATGGCGATGGAGATATTGGTCAAAGGCAAGCCCTTAATATTGAAATCAAAGACTTACGGTTGCCAACCGCGGTGCCTTTTGGTTTTGCTATTCCCGAGATTCCTGATCAAGGTGCAGAGAATGGAATTACCGGTACGATGGATATCAAGATTTTTTCTGTTTGCTGTTTTCAAGGCGCCGTATCTTGTCAACCCTTTCCAGATATGCCAGAAGATGAGTTGACCTTTAGTGTAAAGATTACGGACAATGCCGGAAATGATAGTAATATTATTGAGACGGATCCGATTCGGTTGTTGTGTCAATAGATAAGAGACGAAAGAACATTTAAGAGTATGTTTAAATAAAAATTAATAAAAAATGAAAAAAATTATTTTACTATTTTTAATAGTTGGTGTATTTGGAAGTAAAATTTCAGCCCAATCTTTAGTTGGAGATGAAATTGTGGGAACTTGGAAAGTTCTTAAAATAAACGTTCTCAAAGAACTACCACCAGAGCAATTGCAGCTCATGGCGATGTTGAAAAATGCCTTTTTAAAAGCTAAATTTACGTTTGAAGAAAATCAAAATTTTTCATTTGACTTTCAACTGCAAGGAATGGCGATTAGCAACGCTAAATGGAATTTTAATAAAGACAATAATTCCTATACTATCCAAGCATCGAATGAAAAGAACAATAATAAAATGTTGATGGAAATTATCACAAAAAAAGAAGCGGATAAAATTTTATTCTTTTTATCCGAATCTTCCGTCTCACTAGAAATGCAAAGAGAGTAATCCCGAGATTCCTGATCAAGACCCTGAAATTGGGATTACTGTTAGATCGAATACCAAGTTATTTTCCGAATGTTATTTTCAAAGTGCCGTATCTTGTCAACCATTTCCAAATTTACCTGGGGATGGGCTGACCTAAATTGTATAGATTACGGATTTTGCTGGGAATGAAAGTAATAATATAGAGACGGATCCGATTCGGTTGTTCTGTGTTTAAAAAATATTGATAAAACATTCTTGAAATTTCGAGATTCGATGTAATTCGATCACACCGTTTGTGTACTAGAAAAAATAAATTCCAACCTTCCATTCCAACCGCTAGAATTACAAAACTTTCTTTTATCTCATCTATCTAAGATGAAAAAAAACTAATGAAAAGTCTTTCCAAAATCCTAAATTTTGATTTTTGAAGTTAATTCGATGTTAAAGAATTTTTCCTTTCAACATTTTAGTAGTCATAAGTTTATATTTAATGCACAGTGTATTTCAGTAAAGACTATTTATAAACTAAAAACTATTCCTATGAAAACTCAAATCATTTTTTGTTTCTCACTAATTATTTTTCTTTCTAGCTGCAAACAAAATCGATATTATTCAATCGATAATTTTGAGGATTTGACCAAAACTCATAAAACCATTGCAGTTCTACCTTTTGAGGTTGTAACGATTGGAGAAAATGATCCATCCATAACCCCTGAAATGGTAGAAAGAATACACGAAATTGAAAGCAAAGCTTTCCAGGTTTCTTTTCATAATCAGCTTTTAAGAAGTACCCGAAAAGGAAAAAAGCAACTTCGGATTAACCTCCAGCATTATAGTACGACCATTAGTAAATTAGAAAAAAATAATATTTCAATTTCAGATTCTTGGAATGCATCTTCAGCATCAATGGCAGAGATCTTAGGGGTAGATGCTGTTGTTAAAGGACGTGTTCAAAAAGAAAAATATTTTTCAGATCTATTATCAGCAGGAATTGAAATCGGAAATGATATAATAAATATATTAGGTTCTCGAAGAGGCTTACCTTATGTTTCAAGTAGAAATAAAAGTGTAAAATCTGACTATTCTATAGTTGATTCAGAGGAAGGAACGGTACTTTGGTCAATCAATTACAACTGTAACGCAGATTGGAGTCAACAGTCTGATCAAATAGTAGATAATATCAATCGAAGATCTGCAAAATATTTTCCATATAGAGTTGATTAAAAATTCTTCAACCCAATTTATCAATTATATAAAAATTGATAAATTGGGTTTTTCATTTCTATTTTCAAGGAAAAATTTTTTAAAAAAACATGCTAAGGAGTAACTCTTAAAAACTCGTCTAACAGCTTATAAAATTTTTCCGGCTCTTCCAAATACGGATTATGCGCACTTTGTTCGAACATCACAAACTTCGCTTTTGGCATATACGTTTTATACTGAACATTGTATTGAGGAGTTGAAACTCCATCATAGCGGCCTGCCGTAATTAAGGTAGGAAAATCAAGATTTTTAAGGTGTTTACGAAAATCCGTATCCATCATCGAGCCACTTACAAAAAAATCTGCATCTCTTCCAACGATTCCATAATACACATCATTGTTCCAGTTTCGATATTTGGTTTTAGGGCGTTTACCTTTTATTTTTGTATCGTGGTAATAAATGTATTTAGTCGGTACACTGCCATAAACCTTAGCAAAAATTGGATCACTTGAAACATATCCAAGATTGCGTAAAGAATCTACCTTTTGCCATGTTTCGGGAAAGTGTGTCTGCGTATAATGATTATAACTATCGCAGTTGGCCTGCCACATTTCTCCACTATGAAATCCTGCAATTAGCACCATTTTACTGACTTGCTGAGGGTATTTAATGGCATAAGCTTGAGCGACTACCGTCCCATAAGAATGTCCTACCAATCCAATTTTATCTAATCCTAATGCTAGTCGTACCTGCTCTGCAATATGGACATCATTGGCAATGGAATATTCGGAAACATCCTTAGCATCGTCTGACATTCCGCGTCCTAGCATATCAATAAAAACAACTTGGTGGGTTTTATGGTATTGCCCAAAAGCGCCTTGCATATAATCATGGGAATTTCCAGGCCCACCTGCAAAAAAGAAAATTGGATCTCCAGTTCCAAGCGTTTCGATATTGATTTTATAACCGTCAACATTAATAAATTTTGGAGTAAACTTGGAAAATATGTCTCCTCCAGTTTGAGCAGATAGAAAAGTAGCAAAACTTAAAAAAAGTAGAAAAGTAAGATTTTTCATTCGTAAGAATTTATTAAAATAAGAACTTGTACAAAAGTATAGATAAGTTTTGACAAAGAAGATTTTTATTGAAGATTCAATATTCGAGAAAGAAAAATAAGAAATCCTTGATAAGAAATTCAAAAAAAAAAAGACTGTATCAAAAAAAAGGCGACCCTTATGAGTCACCTTCTAAATTTCATTCACTAAAATTTATGATAAATTAAGCGGTTGCATTTTTATCAATATCAAAGCGATCTAGATTCATCATCTTATTCCAAACTGCAATGAATCGATCAACGAATTTGCTTTCCATATCTTTTGATCCATAGACCTCGGCTAAAGCCCGTAATTCTGTATTGGAACCAAAAATCAAATCCACACGAGTTCCGATCCACTTTAGATCACCCGTCTTACGATCGCGACCTTCAAAGGCATCCTCTGCTTTAGAAATGGCTTTCCAAGTAGTCCCCATATCTAGCAAATTATAAAAATAATCATTGGTTAGACTACCGGGACGATTGGTAAAAACGCCATTTTTAGAGCCATCGTAATTAATGTTTATGGTTCTTAATCCTCCAAGTAAAATCGTCATTTCAGGAGCAGTCAAAGACAATAAGTGAGCGCGATCGATTAACATTTCTTCTGCAGATACAGTAAATTCTCCTTTCGAATAATTACGGAATCCGTCCGCTTCCGGCTCTAAGGGTGCAAAAGATTCAACATCCGTCATTTCTTCTGTAGCATCTGTTCTACCCGGCGTAAAGGGAACCGTAACATCATGACCTGCATTTTTCGCTGCTTGCTCTACACCTGCACAACCTCCCAACACAATCAAATCCGCCAAGGATACTTTCTTACCACCGGTTTGAGCAGCATTAAATTCTTTTTGAACTTTTTCTAGTTTATTTAAAACCACCACCAACTGTCCTGGATTATTTACTTCCCAATCTTTTTGAGGAGCAAGTTGGATGCGGGCGCCATTGGCACCACCACGACCGTCAGAGTTTCGGTAGGTTGACGCAGAAGCCCAAGCTGTACCCACTAATTGAGAAACAGAGATTCCTGTTTTTAAAATTTCACCTTTTAAATTTGCGATATCATGCTCATCAATTAATGTATGGTCCACCGCAGGAACTGGGTCTTGCCAGATTAATACTTCGGCAGGAACTTCTGATCCTAAGTATCGATCTCTCGATCCCATATCTCGATGTGTTAATTTATACCAAGCTCGAGCAAAAGCATCTGCAAATTGATCTGGATTTTCGTGAAAGCGACGAGAAATTGGTTCGTAAATTGGGTCCATTCTCAAGGCCAAATCAGAAGTCAACATCATCGGTGCGTGGGTCTTACCTTCTATGTGTGCATCAGGTACGGTACCAACACCGCCACCAGCTTTTGGGGTCCATTGTTGAGCACCTGCGGGGCTTTTAGTCAATTCCCATTCATAACCAAATAAGTGGTTAAAATAATCGTTCGTCCATTGAGCTGGCTTTGTGGTCCAAGCACCTTCGAGTCCACTCGAAATAGTATATTCTGCATTTCCAGTTCCATAACTATTTTTCCAACCCATACTCAGTTCTTCGATAGATGCTCCGGCTGGTTCTGCACTAACATATTTATCTGGATCGGCAGCTCCATGTACTTTTCCAAAAGTGTGACCACCTGCAATTAAGGCAACCGTTTCTTCGTCGTTCATGGCCATTCGACCAAAGGTATCACGGATATCTCGTGCAGAAGCTAACGGATCAGGATTACCATTTGGACCTTCTGGGTTTACATAAATTAATCCCATTTGAACGGCGGCTAATGGCTGTTCTAAATCCCGGTCACCACTGTACCTTTTATCTGCAAGCCATTCTGCTTCTGATCCCCAATAAATATCTTGTTCTGGTTCCCAGACATCTTCTCGACCACCTGCAAAACCGAAGGTTTTAAAGCCCATAGATTCCAATGCAACATTTCCAGTTAGAATCATTAAATCGGCCCAAGATATACTTTTACCGTATTTTTGTTTGATCGGCCAGAGCAATAATCTTGCTTTATCCAAATTTGCGTTGTCAGGCCAGCTATTTAGAGGTGCGAAACGCTGGGTACCCGATCTAGCGCCTCCACGACCATCTCCGATACGGTAGGTTCCGGCACTATGCCAAGCCATCCGAATAAATAAGGGTCCATAATGTCCATAATCGGCTGGCCACCATTCTTGCGAATCAGTCATTAGATCAGTCAGATCCTGTTTGATTGCTGCCAAATCTAATTTGCTAAATTCTTCGGCATAATTAAAATCTTTACCCATTGGGTCTGATAACTCCGAATTTTGGCGAAGGATATTTACCTTCAATTCATTGGGCCACCATTCTCGGTTAGACATTCCAGTTCCGGCGCTATTTCGTCCGGACATTGCCGAAGTGAAGGGACATTTTCCTTCACCATTGTTTTTACTATCCATAATGTGATTGTTTTTTATGCGAATATAGCGTTTAAATTGGGTAATTGCTTATTGGATTATTTTATCCTAATATAGAGACATACTATTAAAGGATTTCTTTGAATAGATATTATTGATTCTTGAATTATAGAATTATTTATCTAAGTAGAAAAAACGCTCTAGTATTTTATAATTTTTCGAATGGTGATTTTATTGTTTTTATCAATAATCTTGCAATAGTAAATTCCAATGGGAAGAAAGTTGAGATCAATTTTACTTAGATTCGATGCTTCATGAACCATTTTCCCATAGCTATCAAAAATGAAAATGTTATCTAAAGCAATTGTACTTTTAACATTTAAGAAATCATTCGTAGGAATTGGATAAATTTCAAGGTCTTGATATTCGTTTTCACTAGTGTTAGAAAAAATAACAATCTCGGTGATAACCGTATTTGTTTGAATTGGCTCGTTAAAATCAAAATAGATATCCGCTTCATTTAAGAATTGATCTCCAATCCCCACGGAATTCACCGGTTTTATCTTGTAAGCAATATATCCATTTGAGGCTTCCTCATTTGTGGTGCTATCTGGCAGATTGATATTATCGAAATTAAAAACGATTTTATTTTCATTAATAATACTTGTAATATTTGGGTGACTATAACTATCTAGTTGTAAGGTTTCCCAATTTAGATTAGGATCTATCAAATTTTCTATTCGAACATTAATGGCACTTGCAGTTCCCGTATTTTGAAACCGAATTAAATAATGTAAAAAATTTCCTGCTTCTTCTAAATAAATTTCAGGTCCTTCTAATACACTTATGTCGTTTGGATCAAAAGAGCCTATCACCTGTTGCTCCAGAATAAAAATATTATCTTCTTCATTTACATCATTAAATGAAAAATCAATGGAAGCAATAACAGTTAATTCATCATCAATATTTACTATCGGAGGAGCGGCAACTGTAAAAGATAGATCAATTTCGTGCTTAGAGAAAGGAGCTAAATTTTGAAAAGAATAATTGAGTGAATTGCTATTTAAAATTAAATTTGGATCAGAGGAAGAAAGAAAAGTTAAAGCATTACTATCAAATTGAAATACAACGGGACCGCTAAGTGTCGTCGTTCCTGCATTCCTAATCACCACTTTATATTTTGTTTCAAATCCTGGTCGCACTTCGGTAATTGGCAATACCACGATATTTAAATCATCAACGGTTTGATTTGGCGTTAAACAAAAATTAGCAGTATCAATGATTCCATAATCTGAGAATTCTGAAACATATTCAGAAGGAGTTAAGTCATAAAAATCAGGAGTTATAACAGAAGTCGTGAAAACACCCAATTGTTCAATAAATTGAAAATAACCATTTGTGGAACTAAAAACAGGATTATTGTTATCATTGGTTATCAACAAATCACTCACCGGATTAGATGAACTTTCACACCCTCCCCCATCAAGATCCAAAAGTACTTGACCAAATATTTCATTGAACAAGATACCTTTATTTTCAAACCAAGAAATTCTATCTCTTTCCGATTCAGCAGCGACAATATCAGCATCGCTATCACCATCAAAATCACCACTAGCAACAAATGGGGCTCCAAAAGATAAAATTTGCTGAAAAACCATCTGTTCTGTTCCAAAATCACCCAGTCCATTTAAATTTTCAAAGTAAATAACACGGTAAGTAGAAGTGCCACTTGCGCCAGTAATTATATCCAAATCCCCATCACTGTCTATATCTTCTGTTTGGATAGAAAGAATATCTTTGACTGTAGAAGAGATAATTTGTTTAGATCCAAAACTACCTTCACCGTCTGTATTTTCATACCAGCAAAGTTTCTGTGCTTCTCCAGCAGCGGTAAGGATATCAAGATCCCCATCACCATCTAGATCCGCTGTTTGCACAAAGTCTATAAAGTCTTGTTGAGGTAACAACTGTCCTTCACTAAAGTTACCCAAGCCATCCATATTTTCCACCCAAAAAGTACTTAACGGACCTCCACCTATTAAGTCCATATCACCGTCATTGTCCAAATCCGCAGCATTTAATGAGTAAGCGAGTCCTTGACTTAAAGAGATTGATTTCGGTTCTCCAAAAGCCCCCTGCCCATTGGTATTTTCGATCCAAAAATGTCTATCTGATAGACTCGAAGATACTCCAGTAATATCCATATCGCCATCGCTATCAAAATCTGCTACTTCAATTCCATAAATGCTGCCATTTCTGGTGAAGGCCGTATCTGGCTCCCAGGAATAGCCCACTCCATCTACATTTTCGTACCATACAATATATCCGGGACCTGCAATATCGCCAAGACTAGCAATCACATCTTGGTCACCATCACCATCCATATCTGCCGATAAAACATAATCCGCCTCCGTTGCACAATTATTGATTAACCGTTCGTTGCTAAAAGTACCAGCTCCATCAATGTTCTCGTACCATGAAATCTTATTATCATCAGAAGAGGCACAGATAATATCCAAGTCTCCATCATCATCTAGGTCATTTGGATATAAAGAATTAGGAAAATCCGGATACGGAGGAATTGGATATTGTGTTAGTCCAAAAACTTCTGATCCGTCTATTTTTTTCTCCCATCCTATTTCATTTCTATCTGCTGATGCATAAAATAACTCAACGTTGTTGTCATTATCAACATCAGAAAATTTAAGACTATTTAAATTTTTCTTGTTTTGGGAAGTAAGAACTGGATTGGTAAATATTCCTAGTCCATTGATATTTTTTTGTAAAAAAACATTTTCCTCAATAAAAGTGTATACATCTATATCACCATCTGTATCTGAATCCGTTAAAATAAAATTTCTAATATCTTCATCAGGATTATCAATCGTGTTTAACAATCCAAAATCATTAAACTCCAGTCCCTTTTTTCGCCATGAAATTCTGTTGTCACTTGTTTTGGAACATAAATCCTTTATTTCGTCATTATCAATATCTGCAAACTTCAAATCTGTTCCAACTGTAAAGGGAGGTTCTAGGATCGTAACTGGTCCATTAAAATTTCCAAGTCCATTCGAATTTTCATACCAAATTAGTTCTGCATCTCCTCCTCCAAATTCAAAAGGAGAACCAACAACATCTAAATCTCCATCATTATCAAGATCTTCCAAACTAGTATATAAAACCCACTGCGAACCATCAATTATTTGAGGGTCGCTAAAATTGATGGATCCATTTAAGTTTTCGTACCAGACTACACTCTGACTATTAAAAGAAGAGCTTATTATATCCAAATCTCCATCGCCATCTAAATCGCCAAAATCCTCCACCTGACCAGGACCAATGGTACGCTCCCAAGCAAAAGTACCAGAGCCATTGTTATTTTCATGCCATAGTATGCCATCGCCTCCATCAGAAATAACATCTAGGTGACCATCTTCATTTAGGTCCGCAATCACTACCCGAGAAAGAGACCCTAAAAATTCGTTTACAATTTGAGCTTCTTCAAAACCACCTATCCCATTATTTCTGCACCATAATATTTTGCCATTCCCTGAACAGGTTACTAGGTCGTCAAGTCCATCTCCATCTATATCTCCTATCGCAATATCCTCAGGTCTAAAAATACCATCTGAAATATCACTAATGACGTATTTTTCAAATACTACTTGACCATTTACAAGGCCAAAGGAGTATACAAAAGCAAAACATAATATTAATTTTAAATCCATTTATTTTTTTATTTCAAAAATAGTTAAAAACGGGAATATTTAATTTCAATAATCATGGGAGATAAATATGACCAAAAATATAAAATTACTTGATATCTACACTTCTTTCCTATAAAGTCATACAACCTGACCGCAATTTACTAGTACAAAGACAAAAAGGAATTAAATGTGACAAAAAATCTTTTTTTGAAAAAACGACAAAAAAAAAGTGAAGCAGCATATTTCTATACTGCTCCACCTTTACAAGTTTAGTTTTAGTTTTACTTATTCTACTAAAATCAATTTTTCTGTTGACAGGTTTTCATTTGAATCCTGATCAATAAAATGTACAAAGTATACACCATTGCTAAAGTCATTCAATTCTAATCTACTCGTAGAATTTGGAGACAAGACGGTAGAAACAAACTGCTTCCCATTCGTGTCATAAATTTTGGCCACCACCAATTTATCGAATGGATTATAGATAGAAATTTCAGATTGAGCTGGATTAGGGAAGAGACGAATTTTCTCGCTTAATGGATTCGTAGTATCCATGCTGCGTCGTTTACCTATGTCGCCTCCGCCTTTGCTGCCACACTCTAGCGTTACTTGATTACCTAATTCTTCGCAAACTTGTCCATCTGTAAGATGTATGGAAGCGGTTACCACCAAGTTAAAACCGAAAAATCCAGTAGCTGGAATTTCCCATGTAATTCCAGCACCTTGATTGAAAAATTCAAGATCAATGGCACCTAGTCGAACCCTCCAATCAATGTGATCTAAGCAAGCATCAGAAGGTAGACAACCAGGATTAATATTAGCAGATAAGGTTTCACAACCTTGTGGTGGGCCTTCTACTGCTAGGGTTAGGCAATTATTTGTTAAATTATTACAATTACAACTTGGTTCCCTAGGACAATTGGCATTAGGGTCTGAACAAGGCGTAAAGCAAAAATTATCATATCGAGTCACTTCCCCTCTCCCAAAAACAAAATCAGGATTGAGGGCAATACCATCATTATTGGCAATTAAATTATTCCAATCAACAATATCATTTCCCGTTCCTGCGGTAATACTCCAAGTTCCCTGTGTTCCCTGAGGTAATGAAGCATTCGCAGCTACAATAGGAGCACAAAGATTTACTGGACCACTATTTTGATTCATCGTAAAATTAGCCGTAAAGGTTGCCTCCAAAATTATTCCATCTGGCATAACCCCTGAATATATTCTTATATTTGGGGTGTATGTCCCACCTAAGCCTGATGTAACCTCAATATCGAAACATAACATACCATCATTAAGGCCTGCAAAGTTTTGCTCATTAAATATTACTGAAGTTCCGGTATTATCTGTAACTTCTAAAAAAGGGGTACCATCAAAGTTATTATTGGCATCTTGAAGATTTACTACGTGAGCTCCAAGGATATTATCATTATTGATAAATGCTTGCCAATTCATTACAGTGCCATCATTAAAATCTGTTCCATTACACCTAGGATTACAGAAAGGCATCTCGAAAGTTAAAGTATCTCGACATTCGCCATTATTATAAGTTATAATAGCTGTAAAAGTTCCTCCTTGATGATCTTGTATGCTATTATCTAACTGAGTTAAATAGTTATCATTAGGAGCAGTTATACCCTCAATTGGCATAATGGAAGAAGACCACTCAACACTTTGCAAATCTACCCCCGTTTCAAATTCACCATTATCCAATACTTGCCAAATAGCCAATCCTTGTGGGCAGCCATTGGCATCGAAACTATCAGGATCAAGAACAATTTGATATTCATCATCACATTCAATTGTAGGAGAACAAGTAGGTGCATCAAATAATATGGTCTCTTCACATTCATTGGCCCCATCCCCATTACCATCATAATTAAAAGTTACAACAACCGTCTGACCTTCAAAAGTAGACTCATCACTTATACACCCTCCTGCAGTACTAAGAATCGTTCCATCAAGCAAAGACCATTCAATAGGCCATACATTAGCACTTATCGTAGATCCGCCTATATCTTCCCTAAGACACAATACATCCAAACATCCTTCTACATCAAAAATAGGCTCGACGACGAATGCTCTATCATTACAAGGATTTGGACAAGGCATAAAACAAATATTATCATAATTAAAAACTTCTCCACGTATATCAACAACTTCAGGTATTAAAGCTAAACCCGTTACATCAGCAAGCAAAGTATTCCAAGCATTTATTGGATTAGCTGGGACATTATCACCTCCTGTTATCTCCCATCCTGGTGGTAAAGTATTAGTCGCTTCAAATATCTCTGTACAAATAATTGCTGGACCGCTATTATCATTCATTTGGATGTCAGAAGTAAATGTAGCTTGTATGGTAGTTCCAGCTATTATATCATTGGTATTATCCCAAACTGCATTTCCTGAATATAGAATTACTCTAGGATTGGTAAATTCATTATCTCCTTGTTTGTCCTCCGTTATATTAAGATCATAGCATAAAGTGCCACAGTTGATTCCTACAAAGTCTACTTCATTAAATACCCAAGATCTAGGCACTGATGTGTTATCTGTAACCTGCATAAATGGAGTACCGTCCAAAGTGTTAGCGCTTTGTTCAATTAATATTCGGCCTGCTCCATCATCTCCATCACTATTGGTAAATACTTGCCAATTATCAAATGATCCATCAAGATTAAACGCTGAACCAATATCTTCACAACCTGGATCACAGTCCATGATATAAGTCAGGGTTTCCGTACACTCTAGTAGAACACCCATGTTAGAAGGAACAAAATAAGTAACGGTAACTGTGAAAATTTCACCTTGAAAATCTTGTAAGGTTTCTTCACCTAGGCAATCACTTTCAAAGGGTAATAACTCAATTGGTTCTCCTTCAACGGACCAATCAATGGCAAGAACATTACTAACATTAACTAAATCACCTGTACCATTGGGTACAACTTCCATAAGACAAATTTCAGTTGGGCAGGCATCGAAATCATCATAACTTACAGTAACAACAAATCCTCTGTTACATTCCGGTTGAGCCAAAAGGAAATGGGTATTTGAAATAAAAAAAAGAGGTAAGAAAAAAATTTTGAGAAATAAATTTAGTTTTTTCATAACTATATAG